>JBJKPO010000500.1:0-5888 GCA_046706235.1 Bacillota bacterium
CCGCAACCGCATTTAAGACGATCTCATGCGGATTACCCTCATATGGATCCGTATTAGTTTGCTGAGCCATATAAAATTCCAAACGGTGATCGGACATCGCTTTTACAAAAACCGGTTTGGCAAAACCCGCTCCATTCAGTTGCGTTTGAACTGCTTGCGCCAGATCATTCAGGTCCTTGCCGGAACTGCCGTCAGCTGTATAAATGGCATAATCGCTCGCCTGTAAAGTAATGGTTTTTTGAACGCCATCGACAGAAATATTAAAAGAATTATTGGTGCCGTCAATAGTAATGGAATTCAAATAATCGCCATTTACCGACGACCGGATCGATACCGGAGCGGCGCTTTTATTGGTAGCCACCGTTGCTAATTGGGTAACATGCACCGTATAATTACCATTGGTGGCGCCGGTATTGGCGGTGGCGGTCACAACCTGGCTGTTGGTGCTGGTCACGTTTTTGGTGTTGTAATTTTTCTCCAGTTTAAGATTGAAAACCATATCTTTTAATTGGGATAACGCCGTATTTTGAGTCCGGTATGCATCCTGCTTCCACAATAACAATTGTTGTTTCTGTTTTAAACTATCTAAAGGCATCTTGTCGTATTTCATGATCTTATCGATCATGGATTGGGTATCCATCCCTGAAATTAACCCCGAAATCCCTAAACCGTTACTGCTCATAACATCCAACCTCCCTGTTTGGTACCCCAAACTAAATATTTTATTTGTCATAATATATTTCGGAAAAAAAAACTGAAAGGTAAATAGTCTTTTTCTCCTATTTACTCAAAACCAAAGCTTGAATAGCGCTGCCATATCAAAATCCAATTAATCCCATCTATTAAAAAGAGAGAATGAAAATATCAATCATTGCGCCGAAAAATAAAAAACCTGCTTTAAGCAAGTCTAAAAAAGCGGTGATCTCAATTCCCAAAACAAGCAACCCGCCGCTATTAATTTAGGTTTTTCACACCGCTTTTAATAAATACCTCTATTAAGAACGATTCTCCCCGTTTTTAAAATTTTTCATCGATTAAAACACCTAACATATCGTACATCCGCGATAACATGTTGACAATCTCTTCCGGTGGAAATTGCCTGATCTTTTCCCCGGTTTTGGAATTGATAATTTCGATAATTTCCCGGTTCAGCTTCTTATCGAAAGAATATCTAAATCCAACGTCTATATCCTCAAAAACATTATTGGCGACTTCAATGGCTTTATTCAGTTTTTCTTTGGTAATTGCGCCCGGTTTGGTATTAATCTCATTCTCATTCTCTTGATCGGCTGATTCAATCCGTTTCCAGGCGGCGTTATTCCCGTTTGAATAGTTACCCGCCGGGGGATTCACTACATTAAGTACACCATTGGTAATTTCATCGACTTTCATCTTGCTCTACCTCCTTGTTTAAGCAAATTTACCGCCAATTGACTTTAATATTTTAATTTATCCCAATAATGATTGTTGTGTTTAAAAAATATAATTTTTTGACGATAATTTTACTTATTATCCTGTATATATATATTATCGACAAAAAATCAAAAAAAGTAAATAGTCCTTTTCAAAGAAAAAAAGGACCGCAAAAATCAATTTTAGTGTCTGTTATGGGTCTTTAATATGAAATATCACCGCGCCCGTTTAGGTTGGGCTTGAAATATTTTCATTTGGTCTCCTGAAAGGCCGTTTGATGGCCTTTCATCAGTGTTAACAAAAACTCCGCAAACCGGAAGTCCAACTCCCGATCAATATCGATTGAACGTTCCGGCGGCATGATATACGCAAAGGTGTTTTCACTGAAAAAACTTTGATTTTGTTCCAAAAAATCCCATCGTCCCATATAAATCGCGCCATTTAACCGGTAGTATTTATTTAATTCCTGGCGGTTTTTATTTTGGGCGGCCGCCGCTAAAAAATCCTTCATACACAAATCCGGACCGATGGTATTCATCCATAACGGGGAATGTTCGCTTTCACAGACTGAAACCACCGCTTCAGCATTTTTCTGCGTAAATAATTCGGCCGCTTTTCGAATATCAACTGCGTCCCTAAGCGGTGATGTCGGTTGCAGTAACAATAACAAATCAAACAATTCCCCTTGTTTGGTATGCCAATCCATTGCATGTAAAACCACATCAATCCCCTTGGCATGATCCGCAGCCAACTCCCGGAGCCTTAGAAACGGAACCTCGGCGCCGTATTGGCGGGCGGTTTTGGCGATTTCTTCATCATCAGTGCTTACCACAATCTTATCGCACATATTGCTCTGCAAGGCTTGCTCGATGGACCAGGCGATTAAAGGTTTCCCGTCCAGCGGCAAGATATTTTTTCCCGGTAGTCCCTTTGATCCGCCTCTGGCCGGTATCAAAGCCAGAATGGTATTATTTTTAAACACGGCTAGATTCCTTCCACTTTTTTAAAATATTCCAGCGTCCGTTGATATTCTTCCCACTGTCCGATATCGAACCAATTGGTGCTTACCGGGTAGACCCCGATTTTAGAGCCGTTTTCCTTGGCCTTGAGCAATAAATCAGGCATATTGACCGGTTGCCCTTCCGGGATCAACCCGATAATTTCCGGTTCCAGTACATATACTCCTGAGTTAATGACGAAATCATATTCCGGTTTCTCAATCATTTGGGATAATTTACTGTCTTTGACTTCTATTACTCCGTAAGGAATTTGAAGATGCTTTACCACACCCACGATTGTGGCCATGTTTTTACTTTTTTGATGATGGCTCAGTAATTCATCAAAATCAACATCAATGATTACATCGCAGTTGGAAACGATGAAAGTTTCGGTTAAACGATCCCCAGCCAGTTGGAGAGCGCCCGCCGTGCCTAACGGTTCCTGTTCATAGGTATAACTTACATTAAAGCCGCCGGCGTTCTCCAAAAAATATAGTTTAATAATCTCCGCTTTATAATTTAGCGATACAATAAAATTATTAAATCCATACTTATTGAAACCAGCCATGATTAATTCGATTATTGGTTTATCTCCCACTGGAATTAAAGGTTTAGGAAGAATTTTAGTGAACGGATCGAGGCGAGCGCCTTTTCCTCCCGCCATAATAAACACCTGATTCGGTTTAGCGGGGTACTTCTCTTTAAACTCCAGCATATCCCCAATCAAAATCAAGTCCAGCACTCTTTTTTGCTGATCAATCACCGGAACGCTTTTAATTCCGTATTTGGTCATTAACGCCCGCGCTTTTTCAATTTCACCCTTATAAACAAATTTCGGATTCCGGTTCACGATTTTACTGATCGGTTTGTCTAAAGAAATATTGTTCAAAATCGAACGCCGGATGTCGCCGTCGGTTACCGTGCCCAATAATTGCCCATTATCGTTGACGACCAATAAAATTTGAAGCACATTTTCATTCAACTGCTCGATGGCTTCCCGGATCGATTTTTCTTCATTGATGAGCGCTAACTTCGCCTTACCGCACATATGGTTTCTCCGTTTCTATTTAGTCCCAAGTCGAATAAAACTTAGTCTAATGTCTAATATCAAAGGTCTAATGTCTTGGAAATATATTTGCCTTATGACTTTCGACTTTCGACTGGTCTTTACCGGTACTTAACAACCTTCCCCGGCACACCCACTACCACAACATTGTCGGGTATATCCTCGATTACGACCGTCCCTGCTCCAATGACGCTGTTTTTACCGATGCGGACATTTTGAATCACTGAAGCGCCGGTTCCAATATGGGTCCCCTCTCCGACCATCACTCCTCCGGATAGGGTTATCCCCGGGGCCAGATGGACATGGTTGCCGATTAAACAGTCGTGGTCAACGGTTGCCCCGGTATTAATGATAGTGTCGTCGCCAATCCGGCTGCCGGTCTGAATAATGGCCCCGGCCATGATCTGCGCTCCTTCGCCGAATTCCACCTGAGTTCCGATAATCGCCATTTGGTGAACCAAGGTGGTAAAAGTGTACCCGGCTGATTTAAAACAATCAAATACCGAGATTCGTTTCCGTAAATCCCTGGTGGAACCAATCCCATTAACCAGTCGGATTTCCTCCGGGGCTTGGGTTAAAACCACCTCGTCGTCACCGATAATGGGGACTCCAAGCACGGTATGATCCGGCAAATTAGGATCGGTAATGCCAAGGATGTGTCTTGATTGTTGTAACAACAGGTCGATTAAAACCGCGGCATGGCCGCCGCCTCCGATCACAATTACCGGTAAGTTTCCTAAGGATAAATTCATGGCGCCACCATCTCATCCCGGCGATAATCCCGGCCGGCTTTCTTGCCTAAATATTCCCAGTATTCGATAGGAGGAACTCCGGTACCTGGCCTTTTTATCGTCAGGTTTTCAGAAGTAAAAATTTCACCGGCTTTGATATCGCGGGCGGCGGTCAAGCTGCGGCGCGCGATGGAACGGTTCTTTATTTCCGAAGCCGCCGGGGTTTTATCCGAAGAACCCAAAGCCGTCTCTACCTGGCGAATGGATTCCACCATCCGCTTCAGTTCCTCCGGTTCGATTGACGCTTTGTGGTCCGGACCGGGCAAATTTTTATCCAAAGTGAAGTGTTTTTCGATGATGACCGCGCCCCGGGCCGCCGCCGCAATAGCCACGGCAATCCCGGCGGAATGATCCGACAAACCCACCGGCAACCCGAAAGCCGCCCTTAAAGTGTCCATGACCCGCAAATTGAGATCAGCAAAAGGCGCCGGGTATTCGGTGGTACAATGTAACAACGTTACCCGTTCCTTTAATAAGGAACGGCCTTCTTTAGAATTAAAAGCGGCGCTGAATTTCGACTTGGCCGGAGCGTCATCGCCACCCAGATATCCATAGGCAATAACTCCCAGAGCAGTCTCCACTTCATTTAAATCGCACATTCCGGTGGAGAGTATAATCGGCTTCCCATACCGGGCCGTTTCCAATAAAAACGGGGCATTGGTGACCTCCCCGGAAGATATTTTCAGACACGGTAAATCAAGTCGTTTCATTAATAAATCCAGGCTTTCAAGATCAAAAGGGGTGGATAAAAATTGAATTCCGTAACTTTTACAACAGTTCAGCAACATTTGATAAGTTTCGGGACCTAATTCGAGCCTCCTTAGCATTTCCAGCTGGGATTCCGCCCCTCCGGCGGCTTCTATTTGATAGGCCGCCTTGGGCGCTGTTTTGCTAGTTAGTTTTTCGGCTCGAAATGTCTGAAACTTCACGGCATCCGCGCCGGCCTTGGCCGCGCTTTCCGCCAGCCGTTCAGCCAAATCCGGCGAACCATTATGATTTACACCGGCCTCGGCAATGATGAAGGTCCGTCCCCCCCAAAACAAAACTCAATCCACCTCAAAAAAATGTTTTTTTAATAGAATTTTAAAGTTAGGATACTGTTTTAACTCGCCGGCGATCCGTTCGGCGGCATTTCCACCGTCATAAGGGTTGTTAATCGAACCACGATCCATTTGGAAAGCCTCCAGTATTGCGTCCCGAACGGCTTGAGCCTCGGGTGGGCAATTAATCACCGAGGCGCCTTGCAGTCTTCCCTGCTGCCGGACGCCGATATTGACGGTGGGAATTTTCAAGGAAGGCGCTTCATAAATACCGCTGGATGAATTTCCAACCACCACGTCGGTCTGAGCCATTAAACTCAAATATTTCAGTTGCCCAAGCGAAGTAAAAGCCTTGGCCTGCGAATTACGGCCAACATAATCGTCACTCATTTTTATTAGATCCCGGCCACCCGGGTCTGAGTTCGGCTTGGTAAAAACGAAACCCACCGGATGCGGCAATCCATCCAACCCCTCCAGTAACTCCTGAAACTGCCCGGTGGCCGGGTGGTCATCCAAAGTAACCGGGTGGAAGGTGATCAGGATGTTCCTGTCCAGGAATTGATAATCCAAAGTCCGGGCC
>JBJKPO010000501.1:0-8952 GCA_046706235.1 Bacillota bacterium
CCCCGGATTAAAATGATCAGATACCCGGTAAGATAGGATACCAAACGTTGAAATCGCAATCGGATTACCTCCAATCAATCAGTTCGATCCGGTCAATCTTACCTTCCACAATTATTTCCTCTTTCAAAGCGCATACCAACACCAGGCCACATCCGGAAATCAACAACTCTCCCAGTTTGGTGCCAATCCGGGCCACTGACTGATCGTATTCAATAATACCGCGGTGATTTTGAATTACCACATTTTTATTACCGCTTAATATGATGCGGGGCCAATCAATCATCGTATCCAGGGGCAAATCCAATAATCGGGCTATTTTGTGACTCAGCATCGTTTTCTGGTTCAAAGGCACGAAAATCCCTCCTATAAGTTGTATGCAACCGGGAGGGAAATTTATACGTATATCGAACCAATTGGCGGAATTCGCAAAAAAATGTGCTGTCTTGGGTTATTCCTCTAAACAGCCCATAATCGGTTTTATTTTTCAAAAAATAAGCTTCCAGGATAAACCAAAGCCGAAATCCCAACCATCACCCTGCTTCCAGTCAGTCCATTTGGCATAGTTGCCTGTTAAATACAAGGTGGAATTTGGCCATAACATTATATATATCGTCGCCATCAAACCAATTTTGGTTAAATCATCCGGTTGACCGAAAGTTATGTCATTATTTATTTGATAATAAAGAGCGATGGTACTCCGGGGCAATCCGGGATGAAACAGTTTATCCAATGCCAAACGGGTATCAATTGTAGACGAACTATTTCCACTAAGGTATTTTTGATTGAGCCATTGGATTGATGGAGTAAGATTGAATATACCGGCCGGCTCGGTCCAGGCACCGAAAAGTTGCCATTGGTCGAATGATTGGCTGGGATCGGATTTGCGGGTTGCTTCAAACGAGATTGACGTCTCAAGCATAGAATGCGGCAATTCTTTTTTGAGACTTATTAAAACCTGATTGCTGCTTTGATCCGCAATATTGAATATATCTCCGGCGCTAAATTGAAAATCGCCTTGATAATTCGTGCTAAAATTAAAACCAGAGTTTGGATTCAGATGATATTCAATATTGATATTGTCACGAGTGGTGAAGTTTTGATCGGGGTTATCCTGGCTTACGGAAGCATTAATGTTGATGCTTTGACCATTGTTGAGCGAAGTAAAGCTTCGAATCGCACATCTTTTCATCCCTCCCCCCGTTAAAATCAATGTGGCGGAAGGGTCAGGCGCCGGATAGTCGGGTTGCAGAATAAAATAATCCAAACCAATGGAGGTGGAAGCTACTGATTTGTCAATATGAAGTGTCATACCATTTCCGGATTGGCCATTAACCTGCGAATACCCATGGGTAAGTTCATATTGCAATAAAAAAGAACCAAGTGTCGTATTGCCTTTAATACCGGCGAAGTTATTATTGTCGATATTGGCGCAAAACCCATCCAACCCCCAATCCGATGCGGAATGCCATCCCGCGCTGGCGCCGGTAATATGATAAACATTCATTCCCACGCCAAATGAACTCCCCGCCTCCCCGGAAAAAATCGACCAGTTATATTGCCCGGACTGCAAATCGATCGTATCACTGATGACGGCGCCCTTTACATCCAATCCGATTTGCAGCAATTCCGAACTTAATGAAACAGCGGTATAACCGGCCGCCAGGGAGAATTTTCGGCGGTTATACTCCGCTGAATATCGTTTAAAATAGAAATTATAACCGTTATAACTGAAGTTTGGAGTTGCGCCTGGATAATCGGCGATTTCGCTTTGTAAATGCAATTGAATACTGGATCCCCGGTATTGTCCCTGAGCTGTTAGGTCCAGTAGATCCGCATTTTTGTAAATGGGCGACGCATCAAATTGATAGGAATTACTGCCACCGAACTGGATTCCCGCTTCAGGCGCGGTTACGGCTTCAACATCAAAGTTCCAATGGAGTTTAGCCAGGTTACCGGCCATATCGCGAACACTGAAATCAATTTGGTGAATTCCTTTCACCAAAGCGACGGTAGGTTGATAAGTTATTTTACGCAAACTGTTTAAGGTTTGCCCCGTAATATCCGTGCTTTCAATAATGGACTGAATCGTTACATCAAAACGGTCCAGCACCAGTTGAATCGTATTTTCATCGATACCGGAGCCGATATCGCGGAAAGAAATTTCAATTTTAGGCATGGCGGTATCAACCACGCTGTCCGCTAACGGTGAAATCACCGTGATTTGCGGTGGAATTAGATCCGAGGTATAATTGGACACTCTGGCGCCCCATGCCGGAACCGGCGGGATTGTAAAAAAAATGATCGACAAAATGGCAAGGCAGCTGAAAATAAAGACGTCCAACCGGAATTTCGTATTGAATCGCTCCAAGTTTCACCTGTTAATCCTTACAAAGAAAGTCTCGCAAACCCGAACCCGCTTGGTTTGCTCCCGAAGCTCGCCTTTATTGACGCCGAACCACTTACCGCTTGATATTCTATAGTCATGGCTGTCGTTTTCCATAACCCGCCGGTTTTCGCCAACTGCCAGGTTATATTTCCATTATCGGTCTTCATCCGGGGGATCGATGGTGAGACGGCGCTCTCGTAAACCTGAAAAGTCTGGGTAACAATGGCGCCGGTCGTGGTTTCATTGGAATAGCCGGGAGTCCCAAGCACCAAATCCAAGACATAACCGTTGCCTCCATTGGCAACGGATTTACGCCAATTCGTTTGATTTAAACTGTCATTGTTCAATTCGGTTGTAAGCGTCGTCTTATCTTTATTATATGATATTCCCGCTTCCGTGATTGTTAGCTGGAATTGCGCGTCGGATAAACAAGTCAACATCCCGGCTACATTATATGCCTCCACGGCGCTCTCAAAATTGCTAATCAATTGTTCTATCTCCGGGTGGTTGTAATTATTTGAGCCGCTTCTTCCGCATCCGGCAATCAGGATCAAGCAAAGAATGATGAGCGGAACGAAATAAAGTCTTTTAATCATTTATCGGCACCTCTTTCAAGAAATTATTCAACACTGGCCCTCCAATGCCACAAATTGAAATTATCATCTCAGTCGAAACGCAGCCTGCCGAAACCAAAACCGTTCCTGCGGACATCCATATGGAACGAAATCGTTTTGGTAGTTGGATTTCCTACCAAATCTTTGACTTTCACCGTCACAGTATGGGGGTTAGTTGAATAATTGATATTTGTAATCACATAGTATAAGGAATATCCTTGCGAATTGGCCGTTAATACTGTCGGGTTAACCCATGCGCCGCCGTCAATCTGCAACTGGACGCTGCTTGAATCAATTCCCGACCCGTTATTAATCAAATTTACGATAATGGCCGAACCGGTGGAAATATTGACCGTGGAACCGTCAACCGGTTTGACGAAGGTGATGGTTGGCGGTAACGGGACTACCGTAATAAAGCTCCATGTATTTTTATCACTGATTCCGGCGTAACTGTTTCCCGCCGTATCATCAAACGTTGTAGCGTCTATCAGCACATAGTAACTCGTTGAACCTGCCAATATTGTCGCGGGGTTGATAATAATTGTGCTGGTCCCGCCGCCGGTTACTTTTCCGCTGGTAACGGCAATTGTTTCTACGGTACTATCATCCGTGGTTTTCTTAATGGTGATATTCCCGGTTCCAACCACCACATTTTCACTAAAAGTGATCGCCAGATTATCGGTGACTCCGACACTTGAGGCGTTATTCTCCGGGCTTAAGGCGTTAACTGTCGGAGCCGTATTGTCTATCGTATAGTTTGCTCCACTGGTGGGCGCCCCCGTAATCACATTACCCGCCGCATCGGTACCCGTGCTAAAGGAAACCGTGGCCGTGCCGTTACCTGCTCCCACGGAATAAATATAGGTATATTGGGTTTCACTCACCTTGGTCATATCAGTTGCCGCCACCGTATTGGCCCCACCGACGGCAATTTTTACCACCGGAGAATCAAGTAACGCTTTGCTGAAGTTTGCCGTTATGGTTAATGAATCTCCTTGTTTCACCGGGTTCTTCGAATAAGTCACCGCCGCCGTCAGCGCTGTCTTGTCAACTGTCACTGATACTCCCGCCGAGGTACTTCCGGTATTGCCAACCGAATCTATTATCTTGGCGGTTAGAGTATGCGTTGCTTCCGTCAATCCTCCAAGAGTTGCGGAAGATATAGTTACATCAACATATCCGTTGGTTATTTCGGTACCGCTAAGCAATTTACTGCCGATTTGGCTGCCGTCAGAGTAAACATACAATGTATCCCCAGCCACTGCCAAACTGCCTGACGTTGGCAATGTTACCCTTAATAGTCTGCTACTTGTAATTTCGCTTGCATTAAGATACCCGTCATTCCATGCGGTATCGGGCTGGGAGGATAAGACATTTATTGTAGGCGCTGCGGGCCCTGTATTATCTATCGTATAGTTTGCTCCACCGGTGGGCGCCGCCGTAATTACATTACCCGCCGCATCGGTACCCGTGCTAAAGGAAACCGTGGCTGTGCCATTACCCGTTCCCACAGTATAAGTATAAGTATATTGCGTTTCGCTTACCTTGGTCATATCGGTGGCTGATACTGTATTAGCCCCGCTAATGGCGATCTTGACTTTGGGAGAATCCAGCAACGCTTCACTAAAGTTTGCCGTTATGGTTAATGAATCTCCTTGTTTCACCGGGTCCTTTGAATAGGTCGCCGCCGCCGTCGGCGCCGTCTTGTCAACCGTGATATTTCCGGTATAACTGGCAGTACCGCTCCCACCAAAAGAATCATCCACAGTAAATTCAATATTATTGTATATATTTTCCGCAATGCTTGCGGTATTCCATGTTAGTGTCCATGTTCCACTTCCACCGCTTACAGTTGTCGTAGCAAGTTGACCGTTAATAGTGGCGGATACTGAAACATTGTCCCCATCGGAGTCACTGGCTGAACCGGAAATACTTATCGTTTGTGAATCTTTATATACTCTATCCTGAGTAGGATTGGTAATGGAAACGGTGGGAGAATTATTCGCCCGTAAACCTCCACCGGTGATGCCGGTGATGCTGAGAGTACCAGTATTATCTTCTTCATAATCATAAATAATTAGATAATAAACTGTATCTTTAGTCAGAGCTATTGTAATAAGCGGATTATAACCAACTCCGGTATCATCATCGCTAGCAATAGGTCCTGTTAATGAAGGATTATTATATAGTTCGGCATATGGATCATGACTTGAATTTGTTTGAATTGTATATGTATCGTTATCGTTAGGTATAAATTTAAAAACATTTTTAGTACCACCAAAATAGATATTTATATCGGTTGAAGCGCTGGATATCATTGTCGCATCAGCGGCGCCAACACCTCCATCTATTCCAGTTAAAACATCCGCATAAATAGTTGAAATAAGAAGAGTAACTAAACAAAGAAAAAGAAGAATAAAAACCGGTAGTTTCTTTCTCATTAAAATCGCTCCTTTTAATCTTCAATAAGCAACTCATTGTTTGGAAGAAAGTAGTTTATACTAATAATGTATGTTGATAAAAGGTTTTCAATTTATATTATACAACAAATCATGAGTAAATACTTATGTAAAATCATTTATATTTATTCAATTTGAGTTCAAAGTAATTGTTACCCATCAAATATTCGTAAAAACGTTTACCTACTCATTCAACGCTTGATTTGGTGAAAATCCCGGAATCAAAAAATCATCATTGATTCCAGGATTTTTAAAAAAACTATTTAAAGAAACTAATTAGTATGTACACAGTAAATACAAAACCTTTTGGAATAACACTTATAATTTATCTAGGATTGTTGCTTCGTAACAGCAAAATTATAAGTTCGGCTATCAGTCCCGGTTATTGAGGTTACTATAACCACAATATTATTTAAGCCGGTTGCAAGATTGATGGTAATCTTTTCCCCTGAAGTAACAGGTGAACCATTTACAGTTATACCTGCATTACTGTCTTCCGCTGTCGGCGTCAATTTGATGGTACTAGTGGTACTCGAAACAGTAGCAGTATAGTTAAAAGTATTTTTATCAAATGCCGGTGTCATGTTCGGGATTCCGGTAATATTTGACAAATACGGACTACTCGCCCTGGTCACCGTAATCACATAATTCTGCGGGTCCCCGATAAATGGCGTTACCTCCACCGTTACCGTATTGCTTCCCACATCTAAACTCACCGGGGCCGATGGCTGACCGCTGGTCGCCGGTACGCCATTAACCTTAATGGTGGCCCGGCTATCTTCGGTGGTAGCCGTTACCGTAATTGTACTATTATCATAACCCACATTCGCCGAATAAGCGTAAGTAGTACCGTCGAACGGCGGACTAAGCGTCCCGGTGCTTATCGCAAGTCCGGTCAATTTAGCGCTGGTGGGATCGGCCTGATAAATCTCTAAATCCACTATCGAAGCGAAATTATTATTACATCTGAGACCTTTGGTAACGTATATTCTAACCCACCTTGTTTTAACCGGAGATATCGGCCGGTCGGTAGAGTTGGCGCTATTATTGGTCACTGTATCGATATCAAACCAATTTACGTTATCCAGACTCCCCTGCAATTTATAATCACTCAAGTTATAATTAGGCGACCAGCCCACCGCACCCATCTGCCGGAGTACCCAGCGATTGATCCAATATGTTGCACCCAGATCAACTCTTAACCATACCGGGCTCGGTGGCAGCGGCGAAGAACCCACCCACCGGTTGAGCGGTGTCGAAATTCCGTCGACTGCTTTGGCCGGCTGATAGGGAAACATGGAGTTACTGGCATCGGCGTATTTATTCAAAGCGACATTAGCCATTAATTTACCACCTTTCTGATTCGATTTCCCGTGAATATTGAATATTAGTTATAGGATATTGTATAACTGTTAATTGTTAACAATTACTAACTCCTGCTCGGATAGATGCCGTTAATACAAATATAATACCCGGTGCCCGGTTGCGGTTCGGCGCCTTGCAAGTTGGGTACTGCAAAAGTGGTAGTGCCGTTACCGCCAAATTTATTGCCGATCAAGGAAAACAAAGCGGTATTTTGTTGGACCTGAAGGAGCTGGCCATTACAAAGCATCCAGCCCATGGGTACGAAACTATATGGAAAAGATACAATTTGTCCTAAGAAATAATCCATAATTAATCCTCCTTGTTTTTTTAGTGATTTCATTAATATGAGTCAAATGTCTAATGCCTAATATCACTTGAAACCATTCTATAGATGTAATTTCGGACTTTCGACTATCTTTTGTTTGACATTTGACTTTTGACTTTCGAATTTCGACTTAAGCTTACAAGTAAAACTTGTAAGTTAATCAGCTTCTGCTGGGATAAATTCCTTGTATCGCAATGCAGTAATGCATGCCCATGCCTTTCATCGGTAAGGCGTTTCGTAAATCAGGCAGGCAAAAAGTAGTGGTGCCGTTGCCGCCGAATTTGGTGCCTAGCAACGTATACAAAGCCTGGTTAGTGGCAATGCTCAGTGTTTGGCCTTCGCAAGGCATCCAGTAAGACGGCGCATAATCGAATGCGAACAACTCAATATCACCTAAAAACGGATCCATACGAAATAATCCCTCCTTGACAAGATTTTGGTTAAACTATACTTATTGTAGCGCAGCCACAATTTAAAATTATCCCGAAAAGTCACTAAAACAAACTTTTCAAGGATAATAATATATCGGCATTTTATTATATTTAATGATACAAAATATTACCAATAGCATGTTAAAAAATTATGAACAAGGCTAAATCTATTTATAACAACGATAGAGTTATTCTACTCATTCACCTTCGTGATACTCACCACCGATTCACCCAATTCGACGGTGATATTCACGCTCGAGGTGGAATTAAACTTAATGCTGGTAACCTCCGGCATTAAATTTGAATCGTAACTGAAGCTCTTGACTATATTTAAATTGCTGTTCCTCAAAAAATACAACTCCGGCAGATCGCTGGTGTCGCCCCAGGTGGCGTCCAACGGCATGGGGTGGTAATCTGGCGTATAAAATACGGCCCAGGCATGGCCAACCGGTTCGTTATAAGTATCGCCCGCGAAATAAGAAGCTGGAATCCCAAGCGCCCGTAACAAGGTAACCGTGAATATCGCATAATCCTCGCAAATAGCCCCTTGCTTGTTGGCTAAAGCCCTTTTCAAGCTGACTTTTTCCCAGCCGTGGCGAGTTTCCCGGTATTCCAAGGTATTGATTACATAATTATAAACCACCCAGACCAGATCTTTTATTGAAGGATTTTTTAGCTGTGTTTTAATGTTTTTAACGATTTTATGAATTCCGGGGTCTCGAGTATCGGCGGTTTCAGTCCGGGCGGTTAACAGTTTGTAACGCGGGTCGCTGGTATCATAATCGGATAATGTTATATTTTCAAGCGTTTCAGGGTTAAATCGCCTGCTTTCCACTTCAACATCGCCTTCGATTACCAGTAAGTTTCCGCCGATGACGAAGCCGTCCTCGATTTTACAGGAAAGACACTTAGCGCCGAATTTGTCGATAAGAACCTCATACGGAATTTTCCGATCGTTTAATATCAGCTTGAGATTTTTAGTGATTTGGTATTCGTAGGATTGAGGCGGTAGCAGCATAACTTTCGCCTCCAGCGAAGGCAACGATAGGATATTCCCGCTGATAAAAACCGGATACTCCGCCCGGTAACGGTAGACGGCTGTTCCGGTATCATTATATTTATCCAGGCACACCGGGTAGAATTCACTGTTTTGATAGTCGTCGATTACCCTTTTGAACTCGGATCGCGCCAGAGGATCATTATTTTGCAATAAATAAATAATGCCTAGTGTCTGATGCAAATACGGATCGTCCTTCCGCGCCAGTGCATCCCCGATGCATGCGGCGGCCCGGTCAAAAAGCTTCGGTAACGGTGGATGTAATACATACCGGCATAAATTATCGGCCACTATTTCCAACGAATCATCCTTAAG
>JBJKPO010000502.1:0-10146 GCA_046706235.1 Bacillota bacterium
TTGTAGTTGTTCCTGGACATTGCGGTAAATCAATTCGGTGGTCACCCTGGCCCGGCCGAAGGCAATGGTGGGAATCCGTTCCCGGATCAATTGGGTCATCAATTGCGCCGCTTCGAAATTGGCGCTGCGCCGTTCGATCTTGGTCTGGTCGATAAAAGGCGGGTTCCAAAAGATAAAATACCGCCCGCCCTTGGGGGCACCGTCATTATCAACCAGTTTCATCGGTAAGCCGGTTAAACTCTCGGCATGTTGCCGCGGGTTGTTGATAGTCGCCGAAGTACCGATAAAGACGGGGGTGCTGCCGTAATGCCGGCAAATTCGTTGCAAGCGGCGCAATACATTGGCGACGTTGGAACCGAAGACCCCCCGGTAAGTATGGATTTCATCGATGATTACATATTTTAAATTGGCAATAAAATTCGACCAACCGGGGTGCTTGGGTAAAATACCCTGATGGAGCATGTCCGGATTGGTTAAAATAAAATTTCCCTTATCCCGTAACGTTTTACGGACATTTACCGGTGTATCGCCGTCGTAAGTCCCCATCGCCGGATGCAGACCGGATAAGCCCTCCACCAGCCGGTTTAACGCTTTTAATTGATCCTGAGCCAGAGCTTTGGTGGGGTATAAAAATAAAGCCCGCGACCGGTTGTCGGCGAGAAAGCTTTCCAGCGCCGGGATTAAATAGCAAAGCGATTTACCGCTGGCGGTGCCGGTAACGATGACGGTATGACCGCCGCTGCGAATCGCTTCAATGGCTTCCGCCTGATGGGAATATAACCGTTCAATCCCGCGTTTGCCCAATAATTCTCTGACTTCCTGGCTAAGCGGCGGGTTTAGCTCACCGTATACCGCCGCGGCGGAAGGCAGCTGCTGCACGGTCACGATTTGCTGTTGATAATGTTTATCGGAGGTTAGTTCATTAAGAAAACGTTGGACGTCCATTTCGGCCTCAACTTAAAAAATTATAAAGTTCTCTTTACATTTTAGGTGTTATTTCTACTTTATTCGCTTTCCTAAGATCAACCCAAACATGTATCAATTTAAAATTGCATGGATGCACATTTTTACGAACCAACTTTTGTTCGCAATCACAAACCTCTTGCTTGAAACTGAAAGAAAGAACAGGAGCAGTAATAAGATGCTTTACCAAATAGTTATTTACTTCCTCGATGATTTTCGTTGGTTCCATACTGACAATATAACCGATCATCATACCAGATACCGCACGTTTTCCGTATTCATGAGCAGTACAGTCAAAACGTTTTATCCCATTTATTACATAGTTCTCATTATAGTTCCAATTTGGACTAGATTGATAACCAAGGCATTTACATTCGATATGAAATGGAATTTCATATGTTTCAGGATCATTTGCATATAGGTTGTACATACTGCAAGTAAAATCCGGCCGTTTTCTAACTTTTCCGCCTTTCAGATCATCTTCGATTTTTGGTTGGATTGGTTTCTCCCAATCCGGTATACGGATTTCTCGATTACATCCTTTTCCCATTTCAAAGCATACTTTATTTAAGATAGGACACAGCCTTTCGGATATCTGATCTTCATCATTCCATTCACAATCTAGTTGCGCTAAACGAGTTAATGCTTTATTGAAGATAGTACAGTAAAGTATTTCGTGTCTTTCCCATAAATCGGTACCCTGAGGGATGGAACTGATTTTTCGAGCCATCAGCCACTCACCTTTCCTACAGCAATACCGTCCATCATACGTTTGCACAGGGTGGCATCCGCATCTTCGCGAGCTAAACTTCTAGTCCAGAATCTTTTTTCATTGCGTTTGATGATAATAATAGAGTTATCTGTTACGGCATGAACTATCCCATCTAGTAAAATCTGAGAAACACCGATAGGCCGAGGGAGAACGGCTCCAATTTCATCAAGAATATAGCTCCATGTCTCAGTCTTAGGTTCCAGTTTCCAAGGATCAGATGAACTACTCGGAAAAAACTCAATTGCAAGTATATTTTCATGAGCGCCGAGATGAATTTCCGCTCTCATTTCCGTTTCGGGTTCAAGATAAGTATTCCAGCGACGGGCAAAAATACTGGCATAAGTCTCGATCCAGGAAGAATCATCCTTTTTCACGGCCGGCATGGCGCCAATACTATCATAGGGCTGATAGAAAAACGGTAAAGTCACTTCACAACAATCACGGATCAAGTCCTTCTGTTCTTCGGATAGGCCATAAAGCTCAAACACGGCTTCATCTAATTCCGCTTCCCATATTCGACGTTGAGCCTCTATTTCCCATAAAGGAATACCATCAGGATGAATGACATCTTGCTTTTGCGGATTATAATCCCGTAGCTTATCGACGATTGAAATTATTGTTGCAGTCGCAGGATGATCCTTGTCAAAAACAACAGGAAGTTGTAAAAGTTCATCCAGTAAAATTTTGTGATGCCAGAGGCCCCAATTTGTAGAGGTATTAAAGAAGTAGTATCTAGCTAGAGATGACCAAATAATCCCAAGAAATAATTTATAGGTATTATAGTTTTGATCACTAAGTTGTAAGCCATAAATTTCTCGATAAAAACTGAACTTTTCTACCTCAAACCTAGCAATGATAATACCTTTGGGGATCATTTCTTCAGTAATACCTTCATTCACAAGTATTTTTACATTTTTATAAACTTCTAAAGGCCCAAGGTTGTATATATTTCTCGGCGGTTCTGAAAATTCCAAGTTATCATATCTAGAGTTTATCGATTTAAGTGTTTTATTACATCCTAATAGTTCTCCAGATTTTGCATTTGTATACGTTTGATACCCCCTACCTTTATCTTTTACGAATTTATCAAGGCGATCCAGATACTTTAGCTGCCGCAATAAAGCCCAGTCGGCATGTCGACCAAACCAATATGATTTCCACATTTCTGAATCGGTAAGATTTTCATTTCGTAGGATATTCCAATCATATTTTGATAAAACAACGGTTAGTGTTTCTTTTAACGCTGCAACTTGTTTGGCCGACCAATATTCAACAGGTTTATCTTGTTGTTTGGATTTTTCAAACACAACCATTACAAATGGCGCGTTAACCTCAAAGTAGTATTTTCTTACATGGATAAAATTAAATACCTCTTTAAGGCAAACTTGGTTCATCCATTGATTACGAAATTTCTGTGTTGTGGAACTGTGTTTGAAAAGTACACTGGCCAAAACCAGCATTCCCGCTTTACCGTTTTCTTTAAGAAAGTCCAGTGTTCTCCACAGAAATGCTTGTGATGGTTCTTTATCACCTATGGAATATTTATTTAATTTACTCCATTCAAGCATCACTTTTTCACGTTGTTTGGCATCTTTATCCGCATTATTACCTGGAGCGCCCCAGGGGGGATTACCAATTATAACATCGATGCAACCATTCCCGAACAGCTTTTGCAGCAACGAATCTTTATTTATTGCGTCAATATCAAATGTATTTCCGACCCAAATGCAGTTATAATGATTAACTCCACGATTGCCTGTTACCAGAAGATTTGGAAGCTTATTACCCTGCCTAATATGGGCAATAATCGATGGGGGCTCAAGATAGTGCAACATGGAAAGATAGAGGCTAAATGCGGTGACCCGTGCCGCTTCTTCATTAATTTCTATACCCGCAATCTGATTCTTAAGAATGGATTTTAATTCATCAAAGGTTAATGAATCTTTTTTCTTCTGCCACTCATAACGTACAATACGGCGAAACGCTTCAACCAGAAATATGCCGGAGCCGCAAGCAGGATCCAAAACTCGTGGCTTGTTTTGGATAACTTCGGTTGGTAATGCACGCGATACTACAAATTCCGCTAAAACCGGAGGAGTATAATAAACACCAGCTTGTCTGGCTTTGCTTTTCTTTTCATTCTCATCAATTGAAGAATGGTAGAATACTTCATAAATGGAACTTATCAGGTCGAGAGGAACAATATCGAAACGATAAGAGAAAAAGAAAAGTTTTTTCTGTATACCGGTATCACCATAAAGCAAATCTTGGATCAATTTTAAATGTTTGAGTTCAACAGTTTTTTCCTCTTCATCCACATCCGGAAACATATCTCCATTAAAGTCATTAGCGAGAGCACGGAACAATGCATAAGTAAATTCTTTGTTTCCCAAAACTCTGGGATAAAGAGAGTTGCATTGGGCGAAATTTAAGCTTTCACGAGAAGTTGGGTGTTTAAGTAATTCTGTCCATCCCGCCTGTTTCCGGGCGACTTTCTCAAAGTAGTCTTCAGTTAGTACACCTCTATCTTCCAGATAGCGAATAAATATCGAGCGTCCGATTAACGCATGAGCAAAGCGAAGGTTTTTACCGGAAAGGCCATTTCGGCTCAATTCCCGTCGAACTATCTTTAAATCGCTTATTAGTGCTTTGTCGGCACGGTTTTTTATATCTCCAAACCGGCCGCTTTCAAAAATACGGCCGGATTCAACATAATCACGATGAAATTCCTGAAGTTCCTGCGCAACCTTCATTATATCACTTAAGGTTGCCAGTGATTTTAATCGCTTTTTGTCTTTATCAAAATCTTTTTCATTAACACGGATTGGTTCCTGGGCCAAATCATATACAGTTATTTCACCGGGAGATGCTAAAAAAAGAATTCGCGGTCGTGAAAGGCTCCATATTCTATTAAATGTTTCGATTTTTTCTTTCAGATCATCACTGCATTGGGCAAAAACCACCACCGGATTATTGTTAATAAAAAATACTTTATCGACACCGGCATTTTTTGCGGCAGTAAGCCACTCTCCTTTTTCAACCCAATCGTTGGTAGGTAAAAGAGTTGTAGGCTTATTAGTAGCGGATAATAGATCGCCACTTTTGTAATCAAGCGCCTCGTAGATAATTTCTAGTGATTTCATTGGTAACACCTTAGCTTTATCAGTGTTAACAAACCAAACATATAATGTTTAACCGAAAATCGTAGAAAACAATTCCTTTGTTACGATATTAATCGCTTTATTCTTTAAATCAATTAAATTTCCTGCCTGTTTTTTAAATTAATGCCCATATAACAAGTTAATTCTAATATTCGATTGTTGGTTGCCTTTCCCCAAATGAGTGTGGTAGTATTTACGATAGTAATATTTAAGACAGATAAGTTATCTGACCATTATGTAAAGTTACTCATATGAACTTTATCAAACATATGTTCATGCAGTTTATTCTACCATGAATATACATTTTTGTATAGTATTCCTGAATCAAATATAGATGTTTACTGATAAAAAATATCATCATTTAATATATGTTCGCATCACTTCCTGCGCCGTAACGGTTTGATTTTGTGATTCATAAAATTTAACTAAATTGTTTAAACATAGTTTGAGTATTTGGATGTTCCTTACCAAGCACTTTACTCGAAGTCTCCAACACTCGTCCTTAAAACGACTCGACTTACCATACCACCCGGTAATCAACTGCATATCGAAAGTATAAACCAAAGCAATCAGCTGTTTAATCAATAAACAAAAGAAACATTCATCCAATGGCTTTATTCTTTTGGATGGAATCATAAATTCTCTTGGTTATTTCGGTCTTTATTCCCAATTGTTCCACCAACCTGATTATCGTACCCCCGAAAATATCCCGTACATCCGGCCTTTCTTTATCTTCATAATCCCTTTGAAAGGACGTTTTGGTTTCAAACGGAAAGTTTTTACCCTTTTGATATGAGTCGTTAACTATTGTTGGTGGCAGGGATATTTGTTTTTTGGCAGCTATTTGATAAATTTCGGTCATTATCTCTTTGATAGTCTGGCTTAACTCCTCGGATTGCATTACCTCGCCTAATGTTTTATTTGAATTGGCCGTAACCATCCCAAATGATGCGATAAAAATAAACTTACTCCAAATTTCAATATCGGGATTGTCGGTCCAGTTATATTTGATGTTTGCTTTTTGAAATATCCCGAGTAATTCCGGATCCACATAGTCATTATTAGGGTCTTTTCCAAAATGGATGATGCCGGCCCCGCCTCTTTGGGTGACTTTTCCAGGTCTTTCAGTATGAGTTCCAATATACACGCAAGAAGGAAAAACGGCCCCATTCTTGATTATCGTCCTTATCCTTTCGTAAATGTCGACACCGTTCAATAATGGCAGAATCATCGTCTTATCGGCTATTTTAGATTTCAATTGAACTAATATATCATCCAGGCTATAGCTTTTAACGCAGATTAAACCCAAATCCAATTGGGGTAATTCGAAAATATCATCCGTTGCCAATGTCGGCCTGCAAATTGTCTGGCCGGCATCGGTATCCAATATCAAACCGTTTCTCTTGATTTCATCCAGATGCCGATTTCTGGCAATGAAATAAATATTTAATTCTTTTTCATCATTAAGTAATTGAGTCAGCTTACCTCCGAAGTAACCCCCGACTCCGCCGATTCCGATTACGGCAATGTTCATCATATAGACACTCCTCCCGCAATACCAAAGTTTTCAGAGAAGCTTTCTCATTCTCAGCCGATTACAATCCATGCCCATTTTTTCATAAAATACTTTAGCATTTTTATTAAATTCCCAGACATCCAGTTCAATTGAAGTAAATCCATTATCCTTGGCTAATTCTTCGAGCTTTTTAAATAACTCTTTTCCTAAGCCTTTTCCTTGATATTTTTCAGCTATACAAAAATCGTGGTTGAAAAACATCTTCGGATCAATGATAAACGCGACTCTTTTTGGTTGGATGTCATTTAATATCCTTTACAATCCTTTACAAATACACTTAAATATTCAATATTCCCAATAAACCTCCTGCCAACATTTTCTTTATAGAATTGTATGATATAATAGGTTAACAAGATGGAGTTTGATAAGGAGTTAGGCCAATGGCTGAGAATATAAATCCTATAGAAAACAACAAAATGGAGCAATTCGTTAAATCGGAGATCAAGACATTTGTAGATAGCAGTTCTTTGAACCGCTTCCCCGGAGATGAAAACAAACCCATTTTCGATGAGCCCCTAGTTAAATTTGCAAACGGCAACGATGCCCTTTTTGAACGTTTTAAATCGGTTATTTCCCCGGAACACCTGACCCCGCGCGAAGCGCTGGCATTGGCATTCAATAAAAAACCGGAAGACTTACCCGAATTGATCTCCGTAATAAGCTGGGTGTTGCCGATTACTCTTCAAACCCGCAAGTCGAATCGCGAGCAACAAACTATACCGAGTAAACTCTGGGCTTACACTAAATGGCACGGCGAGATATTTAATGATGCCCTGCGTAAACATATTGTTACCTTGCTCACTACAAGGGGATATATGGCAACCGCCCCGGAAATTGAACCATATTTCAAAACATACGCCAATGAAAAAGGCCGTTTGTCCAACTGGTCGGAACGGCATATTGCCTATGTCGCGGGGCAGGGCACCTTTAGCCTTTCCGACGGCTTTATCACCGAACGAGGTATTGCCCACCGCTGCGGTAGCGTGGTAACCGATTTAAGATTGTCGCCAACCGCCAGAAGCGCCGCAACTCCTTATTCCAACTGCTTATACTATATTAACAAGAGCTGTACCGCTTGCATTGCTCGCTGTCCCGCGGGGGCAATTACCAAAGCGGGTCATGATAAAATTAAATGCTACGACTACCTGAATTTCTGTTTAAACCAAACAAAAAACAGCTATCAAGTGGATACTGTCAATTGTGGTCTCTGCCAGACCAAAGTACCCTGCGAATTTCAAAATCCAGCCGGAAAAATTTAGATCCCCTTATATTGTCTTCTAACTTTCTCATGAAAAAAAACCGTAATTGCTTTTCGCGGGCATAAATTAACACAGCGGTAACACATGGTGCAATTTTGCTTATGAATAACATGCCCATTGCTCAACACCAAATTACTCATGGGGCAATTCGAAACACACAACCCGCAATTATTACAGTCAATGTTTATATTTATTGAATTCAGCGCCTTTTTTTCAATGGATGGCATGAAAACGCCCTGCGTCAGTCCTAATATCCGCGAAATAATATTAAATCCCCGTTTTTTGACAATACCCGCTTTGATGTTCCGGCACACCAAATCCATTTTCTTATTTGCTTTTTGGAGGCATTTGTTGATTTTGGCATCGCTCGTCATGGGCAGTAAAAAGAAGTTGCAGACATTGTTCGGCATAATAAAGTGCTCGGCATAAATGACATCTACATAGTCTTTTTCGAACAGATCGGTGAAAACTCTCGCGCCGTCGCCTGAAAAAGTCATTTGAGTGCAAAATATTACTATTTTCTTTCCCTTTAAGTTTATATAATGCCGTTTTACAAACTCCCGCATGATTCTTGGCACTCGGGAACCGTAAATCGGATAGCAAAAACCAACCGTTTCATGCGTGGCCATCAGCCCGGCGAAGTCCATTTTTTCTTCAATTGAGCGGCAAATGCATTCAGCGCCCATTTTACCGCAAAACAACTCGGCGATGTATTTTGAGTTTCCGGTGCCTGAAAAGTAAAAAAATACCATTGAGATCCCTCCTGTTTGCACAACCTCTCAATTACCTCCACCCTTTTTTGAGTGGTTTTCCTTGAACAATCTTTGCAAAACCCCATGATCCTTATGATCATCCACCTTGTTTGCGGTTCATCGGCATTCAATGCAGGCAACAGTTTATCCAAATAAGGCGCTACCCACTCAGGCCTTTCCATGGCAACAGTTTCAACGCACCGGACCGGATATTCTTTTCCTTTTTGCCGGTTAACGCATGCGAAGCCAGTTCAATCGCCTCATGAAGGATTCCCATATTCCCGGCCAGAACCGCCGCCGCCATTTTTTTGCTCAATTCACCGGATACGGTTCCTTTGTTGTTCCTCAGTTGCTCAATAATCGGCATGGTTGTTGCCTCCAATTCAATCGGGTCAATTCTAATACGGGTTATTATTTATAATGTCCCCGCTGACGTCGATATGGCTTAGATAACTCCCGTTTTTATTTATCAATAACCCGAACAACTTCTCTTAAATTCTTTGCGTAATACTTTACATCTTCCCTAAAAGGGCCCCTTACCAAAATCGCTTTTATACCAACATCTTCAGCACCCTTAATATCAGCTATATAATTATCTCCAATCATCCAAACTTCATTGGGATTGCCTGCTTTCTTTAGTGCAATCTGAAAAATATCTGGATTTGGTTTTTCATATCCAATATTAGCCGATGAAATACAATCTTGAATATATTTGCCTAACCCTAAGTCACTGACAATTGATGATAACTCAGGAACATGATTCGACAAAATAATATTTTTCCAACCTTTATTCATAAAATACTCAAGTGTTTCTGCCGTATCTTCATATAATACAAAACCATTGGAATCTATATATCTAAAATGAGCTAAATTTGCATATTGCACAGCTCTATCATTTTCTAATCCAATACCTTCATAAGCCCGGATAAAAATATCCTCAACAAAATTCCACCACGTTTTGGCGTCATTTAATTCAAAATGCGAATTCTCCGGCTTGTGCCATGGGAAACCATCTTTCAAATATGGTCGAATATCATCGATTTTGTAACTATGATTTTGTTCGTGTTCATTGAGTATTTCTAAAAGAACCTCACTGAAAAAGCCATTCCGGTGGGCTAAAGTTCCGTCAAAATCCCAAAAAATCACTTTTGTTTCTTCCATGAGTTACCTCTTGATTTCTAAATTGGAAACAAGCCATTCTTTAGCTGGCTCATGGCCTGAAAAATAATGAGCAGAGAAATCTTCCCAGGTTTCCAAAGCTTTTTCTGATTTCATTATACAACATTTTTTCAAAAAATCACAAGACTCTGAAGAACCAGACTAAGCTAATGTGAGTTTAATTTCTCCCCCATCTGGAAACACTAATCCCACCAACTATCGGAGGTCTGATTTTGGAAACCGGCGCGATTCATGCTTCAACCAATGTTATTACCCCAATTGTCGACAAATTCCCGGATTTTAACCCGGAAATAATTTTGACCAACGATTTTTCGGAATTCCTGCTCAAAATGCGCCGCAAGCAATGGGACACCTGGAATTCGTTCCTGCTCAATCACCGGGCTCAGGAACTTTCGCTCACTCGCGGCTTCGAGGACGTAGTGGTGTTAACCCACATGCAGGAGCATTGGCGTCAACACCGCGTGATCCCCTAGCCACCCCCGCC
>JBJKPO010000503.1:0-3380 GCA_046706235.1 Bacillota bacterium
GTTATTATTCAAGAAAAACCATTGAAAACCCTTGCGGCCACTCGATTTTTCTTTATTCTGATTTGATCGATCCGATCAAATTGATCTAATTTACTGATTCTCTCTCACGATGTGGGTAATGAATAGCTACCCTGATGTAGCATACAGAAGTGGCTCAGTAGAGAAGGGGACCAAGGGGGTGAGTCGCCTTTAGACATCTTGATTTTTCTATTCAAAAAAGGCGGCGTGGCTTATGCGGAAGCTACTTTTGATTTTATTCGCGCTTTTGTTACCGGGGCTGTTTTTTAGTATTGAATCGCTTCCGGTTCAGGCTGATTTTTCCTATTTTTATCAAACCGATTTCTCCAAATACCGGCCGGGAAGCGACGGTTCGCCGGAATGGTTCAGCTCCTCGATGGATTGGGAAGTGAAGGAATGCGCTTTTTGGGCTTCCGGCGCTGATAAAAATTTCGTAATCCTCGATGCCGCCCCGTTCGGGAAATTGCATTCAACCGAAGCGGTGTTGACCTGCCGGCAAAAGACCGGGGAGCAGTGGAAGATAGCCGGAGTCGTGATATATCAAAACGCGGAGAATTATTGGCATTTTGCCCTGGTGGAGCAGCCGGATGACATGGGCGGCAAACATTTTGTAGAACTGGTGGAGATGTATAACGGCAATTGGTGGAGCCAGGGACTGAACCCGACTAAATTATCGCCTACCGATTACTATGGCGGCAATTTTTCCTGGGAATATAACCATTCTTACCGGCTTAAGCTTCAAATGGATACCGAACGGATTACCGGAATCCTGGAAGAACTTGACGGCACAATCCGGGTTAAACTCGGCTACCGGTTTGACAATCAAGCGGTAACATATGGAAAACCGGGATTGGATAACGGCGGATTTCAAACGGTTTTTCAAAGCTTCAGAGCCAGAGTGGGAGAAGAAGTTAAACTGCCAAAAACCAACCAATTTCCCCCATACCAAAGTCTTGGTTCCAAGGCCGTTAAAGGAAAAGCCACCGGTTATTTTCATGTGGAAGAGCGGGACAAAACCTGGTGGGTGATTGATCCGGCCGGAAATTCATATTATATCGCCGGCACCGATCATGTAAACTATAATGCCCACTGGTGCGAAAAGCTCGGTTATGCCCCTTATCATCGCAATTGCGAGCAAATATACGGTGGGGAGGCAAAATGGGCCGCTAGTGCCACGGATCGTTTAAAATCCTGGGGTTTTAACACCCTGGGAACTGGTTCTTCATCTTCAACCCGGTACCGGGGTTTGCCGTATCTGGTCAATTTAAACCTGGGGACTACTTTCAGCGCCACTGATTATATCACTCCGAAAACCACCTGGACCGGGTTTCCCAATGTTTTTAGTCCCAGATTTCCCGTCTATTGTGATAAAATGGCCAGAATGCTTTGTGAACCTTATAAAGATGACCCATGGCTTGTGGGCTATTTTTTGGACAATGAATTGGAATGGTTTCCCAATACCAGCGCTGGGATATTTCCCGATACTTTCGAACTTCCGGCCGATAACAGCGCTAAGCAGGCGTTGGTTAACTTTTTAAAGCAGCGCTATGCCGGTATTAACGACTTTAATAAGGCTTGGAATACCGGTATCAAGGATTTCCCCGACATATTGAAATTGCGACAAGTGCCGGGTTCAACTTCGGAGCGGGCCAAGGCCGATCAGCGCGACTTCGTCCGGCAGGTGGCCGGGAAGTATTTTGCGATTACCACCGCGGCGATTCGCAAATATGACCCCAATCATCTGATCCTGGGGTGCCGGTTCGCGGGACAATCACCCGATATTTGGGATATCGCTGGGAAATACAGCGATATTGTCAGTGTTAACTGTTACCGTACCCTGGATTTGGAACGGGGAGTCATGACCGACGGTTTTGAGACCGAATTAAAACAATGGTACCGGGAGGCGAAGCGCCCCCTGATGATCACCGAATGGAGTTTTCCGGCCCTGGACGCCGGTCTTCCCTGCCGCCACGGGGCGGGACAGCGGGTCCCCACTCAACCGGATCGGGCTTTCGCCTTTGCGGTGTTTCAAAAGTTGTTATTTACCACTCCTTTCATCGTGGGTTCCGATTATTTCATGTGGGTTGATCAGCCGGCGTTAGGTATATCAAGCGTCTTCCCGGAGGATTCCAATTACGGCCTGGTGGACGAGCAGGATCGTTCCTACCCTCAGCTTACTCAAATGGCGGCTGAACTAAATCCGTTGGTTTACGATTTTCACAACCATAATACCCCGGATATTTCCATAAGCGCCGGGAAAACCGGCAATACGCTATTGGCCGGTAATTCGGGGAACAATGATACTTCCGGAACGGTTAATCTGTGGATCGACGGGAAGCAAACCACGCAACAATTGAAACTACCGGGGAAAACCCGGCGAGTTATCAAGATCTGCCCCCAATTATCGCACGGCTGACATTTAGTATATGCTGAAATTAAACCGGATGATGTTTTGGCCGAGATTAATCAAACCGATAATTCCATTGCCAAACTGATTTATCAGCCGGGGTTAGCCTGGACCGGCCCGGCGGCGAATGGGAAACCGGCCCGGATCCCTTTAGTTATTGCCAATCCCACCGGAGAGGTTGTAAAGGACATATCCATATCTTTAAATCTTCAAGAGTTGCTGGATGCCGCCGGTATTTCAGGGGCTAACCAAAGGTTTCGGATACGGCAATACTTGAATAATACCGAAAAAGAGTTGCCGTCCCAAACCATCATCAATAGTGATAATCGGGAACTGCTGTTTCGGGTGGGCCAAATTGGCGCCCGCCAAAGTATAACGGTGTTTGTTTACCCGGATATTCCCGCAACCGGACCAAAGTCCGCCGTAGTTGATTTTCAACGCGCCAGGAACGGTTTTATCGTTGATAATGGTTTATTAAAACTATTTAAAAACGATCCTAACAGCGGTAAAGCCTTCGATCGGATCGAATTTCAGGGGACCGAACTGGGTTGGTTTAGTCCGCTCATCTGGCAAAAAGCCGGGGATGACCGGTGGATTATTCCGGATAAGATTGAAAAGATTGAGGCAAAACAAGGAAACGCCGGGCTGGTTCTGGATCTGACCTTTTCTTTTAACAGTCCTGTTGAAACCAATGGTTCCGGTATCCCGCCGTCAATCCGGTCTCATCGGTTCCGCGCCAAATACCGGTTAACTTTCTGTCCAGATCAGCCTTATTTTACGAGCCGGATGTTATGGATTGAAAATACCGATAAAGAACCCTGGGAACTGGCCGCTTATTATCATTTCGCGATTGCGAATATCGCCGGAAATGATGATGATGATACCGCTAATGATACTTACTGGAATGATTCCGAAGCCGGAATTAATTTTGGAACTGCTGTATTTAACGATGCTT
>JBJKPO010000504.1:0-5222 GCA_046706235.1 Bacillota bacterium
TCCCGATGAAGAGATCGCCGCCTTTCTGGGCTTCGTACTTGCAAAGCGCCGCGACGCTTTCTTTTAGATTTTGATACATTTGGCGGATGCCTATCGAAGCCAAATCATAACCGTACGATCCGTTCCAGAGGACCAATGACGGAGCTTGAACCGGATCGGGATGCCAGGCTTTTTTAAGCGGACCATAGGCCAGATCGACGGTTTTGGTTGCCAGTTCTTCAGCCGCTTTTCGTTCATTCGGGTCGAGTGATGCTACTCCGCCGTATGCAAAGTGGCTGTGCGCGCCCGGGGTAATCATTCCCAGAGCAATTTTGGCATCCACCAGGGCATCGGCTACCGCCGGAGCGGTTTTTTCGTCAATCTCGCTATCGTAGTGGATTTCAAAGCCCAGTTCGATATTTTCAGGCAAACGCGGGCGGATTTTGGTTTTGATAAGTTGAATAACTCCCACGGCATCAAGATTGGCGGCGCTCCAGGCGGGACGCATATCGGCGGGCACAAACCCGCCCTTTCCGGCGTTAAAAGTCCAGCGGCAAATACTGTGAAAGGATTTTGATTCAGTCATGGCGATACCTCCGTTATTTTTCAGTCAAATGTCAAAAGTCGAATGTCGAAGTGGGAAGGATGAAACTAAGATTTGTTTTAAACTGTCAACTGTACACTGTCAACTCTTAACCATGGCGTTAAAAACTTCAGCCACCGTTGATAGGCTTCGCGATATTCATCAACCAGGGCTAAGTTGGGTTCGATTGTTTTGACGGATTTAAGCCCTTGAAACGCTGTTTGGTAATTTGGGTAGATTCCGGCCCCGATCCCGGCGCCCCGGGCCGCGCCTTGAGAACCGTCGGTGTTGAATAATTCAATGGTTGCTCCGGTAACCGTTGCCAGAGCTTCCCCGAATAACGGGCTTAAAAACATATTGGCGGAACCGGCTTTAATTGTGTTGATGCCGATATCCATCGCCCGCATAATATCCAGGCCGTAATTCAAGGCAAAAACGATTCCTTCCTGGGCGGCCCGCAACAGGTGGGAACGCTCGTGAAGATTAAAGTCCAGCCCGTGAATATGTGCGCCGATATTGTTATTTTCCAAGGTGCGTTCGGCCCCGTTGCCGAAGGGCAGGATCGTCAGACCCCGGGAACCTACCGGCGCCTGGCCGGCCAACCGGTTCATTTGTTCGTAGTCCAGTCCGTTTTGATTGGAACCGTTCATTACGGTTTTGAGCCAGCGGTTTAAGCTTCCGGTTCCATTGAGACATAACAAGGTGCCGTACCGGGGTTGTTCGGTGGTATGATTTACATGCACAAAGGCGTTAACCCGCGAACGGGGGTCAAACTTTGGCCGGTCCCCCACCCCGTAAACGACGCCGCTGGTCCCGGCGGTGGCCGCCAGTTCGCCGGGATTCAATACATTTAACGAAAACGCGTTATTCGGTTGATCGCCGGCCCGGTAAGCGACCCTGGTTCCCGGTTTCAACCCGAGCGCGGCGGCGGCTTGTCCGGTTAATTCACCTTGGACGGAAAAGGTGGGAGTTAATCCGGGAATCAGGCCCGGATCGATTTGATAATACTCAAACACCAGGGCGGCTGATGTTTGTTCTTGATAGTCCCAGCAGATTGCTTCCGACAACCCGGAGGGGGTGGTCCTTATCTCCCCGGTCATCAGCAGCGCTATATAATCTCCGGGCAGCATCGCTTTATAAACTTTGGAATAGATTTCCGGTTCGTTGACTTGGACCCATTTCAGTTTCGAAGCGGTAAAGTTTCCGGGAGAGTTTAATAACCGCCGCAGGCATTTTTCAGGGCCGATCTCCTTAAACGCCTTGTCGCCGATCTCAACTGCCCGGCTGTCACACCAAATAATCGCCGGTCTGAGGACCGCCAGATCGCGATCCACTAAAACCAGGCCGTGCATTTGGTAGGAAAGGCCGATTGCTTCCACCAAATGAAGATTGGCCCCGGATTGGGATTGGATTAGCGCGGTAGCCCGTTTTATATGTTCCCACCATGTTGCGGGGTCTTGTTCGGCCCAGCCCGGCTGGAGAGATTGAATTGCCAGTTCGGCACGGGGCGAGGTAGCGGAGGCCACGACCGCTCCGGTGTCCGCCTCCAGCAAGGAGGCTTTAATTGAAGAACTGCCGATATCATATCCCAGTAAATAGCTCATGCGGAATACTCCATTGTGATTAAATCAGGATCGAACATGATTTGAAATTCTTGGAACGGATCGTGATTTCCTCCGGGAAAAATTTCCTTTTGCTATTTTTTTTAAAACGGCAAATTTACATGGACACCGGTAGTAAAAGCAGTTAAAATGGATCGAGGTGATTTTTAACAATGATGGGGCAGTTAACGCAACTTTCCCCGGATGTAAGGCGTAATTTTAAATTTGACTTACTGGCGGGTTCGTTAACCGGTTTGCTGACCGGTACTTTAAATGCCTTTATTTTAGTCCAGGCTCGCCGCATCGGGGCCAGTACTTTTCAGGTATCGTTTTTGGCGGCGCTTCCCTTTTTTTGGATGCTGTTTTCGCCGCTGTGGGTGGTTTTATTCAATCAAAAAAGCCCTTATCGAATCGTGCCGCTTTGTGATGGAGCGGCCCGGGTTTTGTTGATATTGTTATTGTTGAATTCAACTCCGGGATGGTACTTGTTTTTGTTCGCCCTGCATTATTTATTGAGTTCCGTTAGCGCCTCCATCTATTGCCGGGGAATGGAGCTGGCTTACCCTAACGGCGTCCGGGGAACATTGATGGGCTGGGTCAGGGTGGGTTCGTCGTTAACCTCTCTTTTATCAACTGGGATTGCCGGTTTACTGCTTCCCCTGTGGGGCGTGCAGCGGCTCTTCGCATTTTTGGCGCTTTTTGGAGTAGGGGCGGCAATATCCTTCGGCCAATTAAAACAGCTAAATCCGAATTCATTCACGGGAAAAACAACTGCTCCGAACCTCGATTTGCGGATATTTAAAAAGAGTTACCGGTCCAGCATCCGGATTTTACGCCGGGATTACCGCTTTCGCCGTTACATAATTTCCCTGTTTTTATTTGGATTCGCCAATTTAATGGCTGTGCCGGTTTTCGCGCTTTACCAGGTCGATGTTTTAAAAGTAACTGACGGCTTTATTTCAATTCTGGTATTGATTACTTTTATTAGTTCACTTATTTGTTATCTTATCGGCGGACGGTATATGGATCAAAACATTCCGCTGCACATGACCATCTTTGCCTTTATCCTGGGCCCGCTGCTTCCGCTTTGTTATTTTCTGGCGGGACCGCCCTGGATTTTACTGCTGGCCGGGGCAGTTTCAGGTACCATGAACGCCGCAATCGATCTGGCGTCGCTTAATAACATTATTCATTTCGCCAACACTCCGGCGGGTGGAGGCGAAGTGAATTCCTATATGGGAGTGCATATGAATTTACTGGGGATCCGGGGTACTTTCGGGCCGCTATTGGTCCCGTTGCTGGTGCGGTTGATCACCATTCGCGGAGTATTGGTATTATTGTTTTTATTGTTTTTGGCCGGATTGGGAATGGGACTGGATGTGTTGCGCCGGTTTGAGAGCGCAATGCCCCGGTCGAAATTTAAGGCGACGGTTTAAAAGAAAGGCTTTGTCTGAGACAATTTGTTGAACTAAGGTACATGTAAAAAGCTTAGGAATCAACAGTTAAGCGCTTTTTAACGTGAAAGAACTATTTAAATCCCAAACCGATATTCACCAACTGTTTTAACTCCTCCGGCGCTTCAGGATGTTCGCCGTTGGCGATTTCTCCGAAAACCGCCATGTCTCCGGATAGATTACCACCCGGATTTTTTTTTGGATCAGACAAGTAAAAATGCTTCATAACCGTTCGGCTTTGAAAAGTGACCGTTCATTCCCCTTTTTAGACAGTTCATTTAAAATACCATCATAAATCCCTCAAAAAAATTACAATTAATATTACAAAAATAATAAATCGAAGGAGGTATTATTCATGGGCAATACTTTTGAATTTGACGGACCATTTCCAGAGGGCATGGTACTTTATTGCGATGGTTACAGCAATTCCGACAATGAACAGAAAATTGAAATCAGCGCTGGAGGCGCTACTTATACCTGGACGGGAAAGGGACAAGGCAATATTCCGATGGCCCCGGCAAATGGGCGTGAGATTGCATCCCCCATCGAAAAGATCGCCATCAAAATGTTTTATAAACCGAAAGGAATCAGTGATTGGAAGCCGGTTAAATATCTATCCGGCAAAGGGCGTTCCATGGGCGGGTATCACTGGTTAACCGTCACCTCCGAGGAAGGAGACGATCAGGACTGGAACGATTGTTTGTTGATCGTCAGCTTCTTAGCGGGAAGGTTGGGTTCGGGTCCATCAGCTCCGATCAGTATCGGCAAGGGAGAAATTGCCTATCTATATGCTTATTCCACTTCTAAAACCCAGCATCGCGTGGAAATTAAACGGCCGGATCAAAATATTATTTTTGAAGGCAAGGGGCCGGGATTTGCAGGTATGCCGGTAATTCAAGGCGAGGCCAGGATTGAGAACAAAACCGGCGATAAAATAATAATCACCGCAGATGATATCAAGGTTGAATATCAAAACGACAAAGGGGAATACTTCCCGGTCAAGCTGAGAAAGGGGCCAAGCATCAATATTATCCAGAAATTAAAACAATTTACTCTGGTGGCGAAAAACCCCATATCGGCCGAAGATGGCCCCGACGTGATACTTCAAGCCAGAGTCATGGATAAATCGGTAAACGATGTGGGTGTGGTTGCCGTGTTGGATATTTCCGACAGCATGGCGGGGCAAAAAATTGAAACCGTAAAGTTATGCAGTAAGGCCTTTTTCGATCAGGCGGCGGTGAATGAGCGGATCGCTTGCGTCGCTTATTCCGATGAGGCCATGAATATCTATCCCGAAACCGGAACCGCCCTGGCCAAAATCGATAAGGAAGGAAAAGTGAAACAAGCCGTTAAAGAGGCCGTCGCCAAAATAAAAACCAGGAATATGACCAACATCAGGGCTGGAATTCTCCTGGCCCGCAAATTTTTGGACGAAGCCGAAGCCCCGAAAGGCATGGTATTATTAACCGACGGGATGCATAACGTTGGGGAGAAGCCCAATGAATCGCATTTCCCAAAGACATATCCGGTTTCAACCTGTAATTTGACTCCAGCAGATCAAAGTGCGGCGGATCTGATGAAGTTAATCGCCGATAAAACCAAAGG
>JBJKPO010000505.1:0-2415 GCA_046706235.1 Bacillota bacterium
CCCAAGGAGTCACCCAGCTATTTTATAATGGCCAGAGACGGCAACCTTGTAAAAACCGTCGCCAGTGTTAAAGAAGGAACCTATGACGTTAAAGTCGCCGTTCCCGACGTAACAAAAAAATTGTATATCAGTCCGTATTGCACTGTTGATATCCGGGCGGGAAAGACTGTTTACTTGACGATAAGCGCTGACGGTTCCATAAATATTACCGGAACAATCAATTCGACTCCCACTACTCCCGGCAATTTAACCGCAATATATAACAGCCAATCTTCAATAGTGTCCTTAGCATGGGATGGAGTCGGCGATGCGGATTTGGCCGGCTACCGGTTATATCGCAGCAATGATGAAGGACGAATGATCCAGATTATTAGTCTGCCGAAAGATACCATAACTTATAACGATACTGTAACCTCAGGCGACTTTTATTTTGACGAAATCAACTACGCGGTTAGTAGTTTCGATCTGGGCGGGATCGAGAGTTTTTGGAGCGAAAAAGCGACTATCAGAAAGTAGTTTTCCGGTTTTAATTAATACTATTTATTGACAGAGACCGTTTTTAATTGATATAATTAAACTAGACTAAACTAGACTAAAGAGTTAATGAATTCTATTGGAGGTCAATATGCTGTCCGTAAATACGCATGAAGCCAAAACCAGACTATCGGAGCTGCTTTTAAAAATAGAAACTGAACGGGAGACTGTTGTTATTTGCCGGAACGGGAAGCCGGTGGCGGAACTGATTCCATGGCGCAAGGTAATCGATCCGTTATTGCAGGATTCCGAATTGAAACAGATAATTTTTCACGAAGATCCATCCTTACCCCTTGACGAATCGGAATGGCCCGGCGCATTGAGGTAAAAAATGATTCTACTTGACACTTGTACTTTATTATGGCTGGCGGCGGATCAAACCTCACTCTCTCCAAACGCCAAGGAAGCAATCCGGCTGAATTCGGATAGTTTATTCGTTTCAGCAATATCCGCCTTTGAAATTGCGGTAAAAAATCGGAGAGGGAAATTGGAACTACCCATGGACGCCGCCGCATGGTTTCAAATGGCTTTAAAACATCATGGAATACAAGAAATCGGGATAAACAGTTCCATTGCAATATCCGCAGTCACTTTGCCGCCTTTGCATAACGATCCTTGCGATCGGTTCATCATTGCCACCGCGCCACAAAACTCCATGACAATTATTACTAGTGATAATCTAATCGCTCAGTATAAAGAGATTAAAGTGATTTGGTAGTTTAAACCATGAAAAAGAGAGGTCAAAAGCCTCTCTTTTTATCTTCATTTCTTCATTTCTTTCTTCACTTTTCCGGCGATAATCCGTATTCGTTACTAATTTTTTCGTTTTTTTTTGGTTTGAATGATGCTCATTTTAAATAATCTCTCTCATCATTATCTATCGTTATTACTAAATTCGGATCATGTTTACGGTTCATAACATGCCGCGCTTTACGGTTTTCAACCGTATCGAAGATAATTGAAAAATCGTAGTTTTCCGGATAGAGTTCACTGGCCGGAATACGTAACTTCAATCTTTTATGGTTTACTGTGAACTTTTCTTTTTGGATCTGCACCCCGATTTCGCCTTTTTCATTGGCTTTCCGATAAACAATACCGATTGCTTTTTGGGGATATACCACCACACTATCGCCAATATTGAATTGCAAAGCGCGCGGGCTTGCCGAAGCTTTATTTTGACTCTCCTTTTTTCCCGGTTGCGGTCGCCGGGCATTATTTTGATCGATCCGTAAGCTTGGAACAGAATCCGGTGATATATCGGAATTCTTGATTTTTCCGACCCCATATGCGGCTATATTGGCCCTTGTTATCATTCTTTCAGGCAATCCTAATCTTTTCGCGATGAATAATGCGCAACTTTCCCCGGCTTCCCCGATTTCCAACCGGTATAACGGCAATAAACTTTGACGGTCAAATGCCATCCGCGCATTGGTTATTCCCGGTGTCACTTGGGCAAATTTCTTTATTTCCGGATAATGGGTGGTGGCAACAAACAAACATTTTTTATCGGCCAATTCTTCCAAAATGGCAACGGCCAGCCCCATCCCCTCCGCCGGATCGGTGCCCGAACCCAGTTCATCCAGTAAAACCAGCGATTGATCGTCCACTAAATTAAGTATTTCAATGATGTTGGTCATATGCGATGAAAAAGTCGACAGGTTTTCAGTAATGCTTTGTCGATCTCCGATATCGCATAGAACATAGCTGTTGATGGTCAAATGGCCGCTCTCAGCCGGAATATGCAGCCCGCTCTGGGCCATTAATGAAAATAATCCGACGGTTTTCAGGGCGACGGTTTTGCCGCCGGTATTGGGACCGGTGATGACTACGCCTTGTATATCATTTCCAATATGAAAATCAAGCGGCACCACTGTACTAGCC
>JBJKPO010000506.1:0-14455 GCA_046706235.1 Bacillota bacterium
ATGTACCCGTTTCTAAACTGGCGCTTAGTTTTTCTTCATCAATCGGCAATAAAATGGGGGGATGTTTCTCCTCGCAGCAGCGCGAGTGGGTTGCAATCGCCTCTACTCCAAATTGCGAATGAAAGCGAAGCGCTTGTTTTGCTTGTTCGAAAGAACGGTAAACTTGATTGAGGCCTTCCACGAGTCCTCCAATACCTACCACCAGCGGACAAGGAAGATGTAACCTTGCATGGTCCAATAAATCCCTGGCAATTTGACCGGCAAGTTCCGTTAATTCCTTGGTGATAATGTTTGGGTAGCCAAAGATTAAGGCGCCGACATTACCCCGTTCCAGTCTGGCGGCAAATCCAAAATCGCCCAGATTGGCTTCCATCAAATTATACATAGCAAACCAAATCAACTGCCGTTCTTTTTCATCATAATTCAGAAATAAACCGGTATTATCCTCGACTTCCAAAGTTAGTGAAATAAAAGGTTGTTTTGAGAACAACGGTAGTTGTAAAAAGGATAATCGCTCGGTTAAATTTGATTCCTCAATCTCGCCACGTAATAAATCGTGGAGGAATTGCTCGCGTAATATGGGAATACTGTTTTCCAGCTGAGATTGAATCATGCTTCGGGCTTCATCATCAGCTCTTTTAGCGAGTAAAAAATCCCGTTCCTTCAGGACTGCTTGCAAAATTTCTTCCCGCGGCGATGGTTTTAATAGGTATCCCGAAACTCCAATTTCAAGGCAGGCTTTGGCATAAGCAAATTCATCATGCCCGCTAATCACTAAAATTCTGGTAAGCGGGTTTAGGGAAAGCGCTCCCCGTGCCAGTTCAATTCCGTTCATGCCCGGCATTCGGATGTCGGTTAGAATGAGTTCGGGCTTTTCTTTCTGTAACATTTCCCAGGCTTCAGTTCCGTTGATGGCCGGACCAATAACGCAAATATCATTGTTTTCCCAGGGAATTTCGTGAGTCAGCCATTCTCTGGAACCGGCTTCGTCATCGGCAATTAATAATTTGAACATCCTTTCCGTTTCCTTTCGGTTTTTCAATAATAACCCGATAATTTTTCAGCATTTTACCGGGAAATTAATAATACGTTTACCGAAATCAAGGTTTAAGTTAGCGCCGGCCAGCGGATATCGACTTTTAACCCGCCCCCGGGATTATGGGAGATTTTTACGCCCCAAGCTTCGCCGCTATAGGCTAAAATAAGCCGCCGGTGGACATTTGCCAGACCATGGGCATTTTGAACAGTTTGGTTAGATAAAGCTTCCTGAGCTTTATGCAATTGTTCGTCATTCATTCCAACACCGTTATCGGTAATGATAAAATGAATGTCTTTGTCTTCCAAGGCGCCGGTGATTTCCAGTTTACCATTGCCATGTTTCGGTTCAAGACCATGGACAAAAGCATTTTCAACCACGGGTTGTAATAATAGTTTGGGGATTTTATATTTTAAAATATCGGATGGAACATTGATTTCAACTTTGATCCGGTCGCCGTGCCGTAAATGTTGCAACTCCAAATAATGATGTAATTGGTTAAACGCCTCGGCAATCGTAACGATGGAAGGACCACGGCCTAAACTCAACCTGAATAGCTTGGATAAACTTAACACGGCCCGGCTGCCTTCCTCGCTATCACCGCTAAGTATCAGACGATAGATACAATCAAGGGTGTTGTAGAGAAAATGGGGATTGATCTGTGCTTGCAGGAACTCTAACTCGGCCTGGCGGCGGGCCAGTCTTTCCACATAAGCATCCTGGATTAAACGTTGTAAATGTTCGGCGGTGGAGTTAAATTGTTTAAATAATTGTCCAAATTCGTCACGGCGTTGCTGATCGATACGAGTAGTCAATTCGCCGGCTCCGAGACGATCCATCGCCCAAGTAAGCTGATGAACCGGGTAAACCACATCGCGTAATAAAAATAAGGATAATAATAAAGTAGCTACCATTGCTATCGCCAAGCTCAACCAGATGATATCGGCAATTTGACGGTTGGCTGGTCCGTAAACCTCATCGAGCGGTTTTTCCTTGATATAAATAAACCCCATGGTTCCCCGGATATACATGCCTAAAACTTTGATTCCTTTGTTATTGGAGTAAACCAATGAACCGTTTGGAGTTGACGGACCTTCGGCAATGGCTTTGGCAAGGATACGCTTTTTCTTGACATTATTTGAAAAAAGTTTGTAATTTTCGATATTACGGTTTTCCGAGGAAGGGAGCGCCAATAAAATGCCATGGGGATCATATAGTTCACCATAAAGATCATCGGTGGGAAATGACGGCCCGGTGGGTGTTTCAGTCAAGTCGGCCGCGAAATCGATTCCAACCACTAATGTTTTATTGTTCTCATTAATGACCCAATAAATCGGCAGGGTCGCCGGCCCCGGAGTCAGGCGGACATCGCCCACAAAACTGGTTTTAACCAAAATACTGCTATTGGCGAATTGATTACCCAGTGATTCGTTAGGTTCAATCCCTCGTAACACTTGTCTCCACCAGGATCGCTTTTTTAAATCGGAAACCGTCCAGCTTTGACCGGAACAAACAAACCGGCCGCTATCAGGCCATATACAGTATGCGGCCTGTGGGAACGGCATTAAATCAAGCGGAGGCCATTGGTGCAGTAAGGTTAGATAATTGGCCATTAAACTGCGAATCGATGCCGGATCTTTATTGGGCAATAAATAGATTTGAGTTGCCAGATTGTTGGTCGTTTCAGCCCGTCGCGCCAATTCACTGGAAACTTTTTCCGCGGATAATTGCAACGAACTTAACATACTTTTACGGGTGGCATCGGTAATTTGGTTTTTAAGGCGATCGGCCAATAAAAAAGCGGTAAGCCCGGTATGAAAAAAAACGACCATTAATACGACTAGCAATATTTTAACTTGTAAGTTCCCGATTTTAAGCTTCACAGCAGGCATTTTTGTTTTCCTTAAGTTTGATACTTTTATATTTTTTGGTTCGACGTTTGGTAGACATATCCTGCTTGTGGAATTACGGAAAAAATAATCATCGTAGTATTATAAAATAAATCCTCCGTATTTTATTTTCGGAGGATTTATTAAAATCGAAGCTATTTTTAACTTTTAAGCAGGATATCGTTAACCTTTCAAACCGGTAGTGGCGATACCTTCCATAAAGTAACGTTGCGCCGCGAAGAAAAGCGCCATCAACGGTAATGTGAATAAAACGCCCACGGTCATTTGATAGGGGATGTTAGGCAGCGGTAAAGACCATTTAACTCCGGGAACTTTGACATTCACAACCATTTGTACCGCCAAAGTCTGGCCTTCATCAGTTAAAAACAGTAACGGTTTTGGGAATTCGGAATAAACCCATTGAAAGGCGAAAATACAGCAAGTGGTTATCGCGGGACCGGCCAAGGGCAAAAATATTTGCCAGAAGGTACGAAAACGGCTGCAACCATCAATAGCCGCCGCATCTTCAAGTTCCATAGGAAGAGAAGCAAAATACTGCCGGTATAAGAAGATAAAAAAGGCCCAACCCGGCGCAGCGTCAATCCACCAAACCGTATAACAAAACGGAAAAGGCAGGCTTAATAAACCTAATTGCGCGTACATTATGTACTGGGTAAGAAGAATTACCAATTGCGGAACCATCATCGTCGATAATAGAATCGTAAACAGAAATTCCTTACCGCGAACCCGGTACCGGGCAAAGCCAAAACCGGCCAACGCGCTGGAAAGAGTAACGACAAAAGTGGTGGTAATCGCCACGGTAAGCGAATTGCGCAAACCGGCCCATAATTCGACAACCTCATTGGTGAATATCGTTTGTTGAAAATGGATCCACTGGGCCACCGGCGGAAAAATGGATATCGGGTAAGTTGCCAACTCCTCGGGACGTTTTAATGCCGAAACGATCATCCAAAAAAGAGGGAATAAGAATATTAAACTTAACAAAATCATAAAAATAATTAAAAATGCTTTTTTTGTTTTCGGATTCATTCTTTTTTCGCCCCTCCTTCCTGTTCAACCGCATAATAGACCCAGTATTTACTTGTTTTGCTAATCGCAATCGAAAGAATCAAAGCAATGATAAATAATATCCAGACCAATGCCATTCCGTAACCGAACCGCTGGGCAGACATCATCTGCTGCAAGGCATATCCCGGAAATACGAGCAATGAGTGACTTGGGTTCCAAATGGTGGTTGTTTCGCGGGATTGATTCAAGACGGCGGCTTGAATAAACATCTGAAGGCCATCGATGAGCGCCAGTATACACTGAAAATAAGTAATTGGAGTTAACAGCGGCCAGGTTACATGCCGAAAAATCTGCCATTTATTGGCGCCATCGATCATCGCCGCCTCATGGAATTCTTCGGGGATACTCTGTAATCCGGCCAGAAAAATAATCATTCTGGCGCCGCAAGCCCAAATCGCCATGGCCGCCAGGCAAAAAATGCCGTAATCGGTTAACCAGTTAATTACGGTGCCGGGTCGAAAGAGACTGATAAATAAATTTGCAAATCCGGTATTGGTATCTAAAATGGCTTTAAAGATAAGCGCGGTCGCTCCAATCGGGACCATGGTCGGTAAATAAAAAGCAGTACGATAGACGCCCCGTCCTGGAATTTTCCGGTGCAATAATATCGCCAAAGCCAGGGCTAACATCATGCTTAACGGAATTGACAAAAGACAATAAAGTAAGGTTTGGCCCATTGAGAACCATGCATCCGGGTTCCGAAACGCCTCTTGATAGTTCGACCATCCGATAAAGGCGGCCCCGCCCAGATCAAACCCGTTAAAATTGGTAAAACTGATTACTAATGCGGTAACCAATGGAAAAACTTGCAATAATACGAGACCCAACAACCATAGACCGATAAATCCGAAGAATGCGACTCCAGGACGGTTGAGAAACCGGTAAAGCGAAACGGTTGATTTGTGTCGAATTGTAGCGGTTGTAATCGTTTCCGACATTTGAGTACTCCTTTCCTCCGGTTTGAATAACAATGATTCTGTAACTTAACGTAAAACAATATTCATCAAATAAAATATAAACTCACAAACTAAATCTGTTAAAATATTGTTTACGCTAGAGTTAATTTCAGTAGAATTAACTCTTTAAACCGGTGGTAGCGATGCCTTGCATAAAATAACGTTGGGCGCCGAAGAAGAGAATTACCAGCGGTATCATGTAAAATACTCCCACGGTCATTTGATAGGGTATCGGCGGCAGGGGTAAAGTATATTTTACTCCCGGTATCTTGACATCCATAATCATTTTGACCGCTAGGACTTGATTTTCATCGGTTAAATAGAGTAACGGTTGCACGTAATCGGAATACGACCACTGAAACGCAAAAATACAAACGGTCGTAACCGCCGGACCCGCCAGTGGTAGAAAGATTTGCCAAAAGGTGCGGAGCCGTCCGCAGCCGTCAATTACAGCCGCATCTTCGAGTTCTTTAGGAAGGGAGGCAAAAAATTGACGGTAATAAAAGATAAAGATCGCCCAACCCGGCGCCGCGGTCAGCCACCATGGCATATAACAAAACGGCCAGGGAAGGCTTAAAATACCAAATTGAGAAAAAATGATATACTGGGGAATTTGCATGATAATTAACGGTATCATCATGGTCGAAAGAACGATTGTAAAAAGGAAATTTTTACCGCGAGCGTTATAACGGGCGAATCCAAAACCGGCCAAGGCACTACTTAAAGTAACAATAATGGTGGTGGAGAGAGCAACCGAAAAAGTGTTGCGAAGCGCCACAAAAAAGTCGGTAACTTCATTGGTAAAGATAACCTGTTTAAAATGAAGCCATTGAGCTTGCGGGGGGAAAATAGTAATCGGATAGGTGCATAATTCTTCGGGCCGTTTTAAGGCCGTAATTAGCATCCAAAAGAGTGGAAATAAAAATATCAGGCTTAACAAAAACATAAACAAAAACATCAATATTTTTCGAGGAACACTGTGCGCTTTTTTCATTTTTTCGCCCCGCTCTCTTGATCAACGGCATAATAGACCCAATATTTGCTTGTTTTGCTGACGAATAGAGCGATAATCAAAACTACGGCAAATAAAAGCCAGACCAATGACGCTCCATATCCAAATCGTGTGTAAGCCATCATCTGTTGCAATGCATAACCCGGGAATACCGACAATGAATGTTTGAGGTTCCAAAACTGGCTGGTGGCATCCGCCTGGCTCATAACAGCAGCTGGGACGAACATTTGCAACGTGCCGATAATATTCAACATCAGTTGAAAATAAGTAATCGGACTAAGTAACGGCCAGGTCACATGGCGAAAAATCTGCCATTTATTGGCGCCGTCAATCGCGGCGGCTTCATGCATTTCTTCGGGGATACCTTGAAGGCCCGCCAGAAAAATAACCATCGTGGTGCCGCATTGCCAAACCGTCAATGCGACTAGGCAATATAAACCGTAATCGGTAAGCCAGTTGGTGACGGTTTGAGTCCCGCGGAATAAACTGATAAAAAGGTTTAAGAAACCGGAATTACTATCCAAAATAGCTTTGAAAATAAGGGCGGTGGCGCCGATGGGAACCATTGTCGGCAAGTAAAAAGTAGTTCGAAACATTCCCCTGCCGGAGATTTTTTGATTCAGCAACAAGGCGAGACCTAAAGCCAAGGCTAGGATCAATGGGATCGAAATTGCGGCATAAAGCATGGTTAAACCCATCGAATAGTGTGCATCCGGGCTCTGAAGAGCTTCCAGATAGTTGGACCATCCGATAAAAACGGTGCTGGAAAGATCCATGCCATTAAAATTGGTAAAACTGATCACCAAGGCGGAGACCATCGGAAAGATCTGTAAAAATATGAAACCGAGCAGCCACAAACTAATAAATCCATAAAAGGCGGTTCCTTCCCGATGAATGAATTTTTGGACCCTTTTGACCGGCCTTTTTTTGAGGGTGGTGACTGTAATATTAGCCGTCATTCCAAATACTCCTTTCTCCAGTTGACCGATACTCAAGGAAAAGCGGGACGAGTACACTCGTCCCGCTTAAAATCCGCTTGAGTTATTTCTTTTTTAAAGAAGCTTTGTTGTCGGCGATGGCTTTATTAATTTCTTTTTCAGCATTGGCCAGGAATTGATCGAAAGAAATATCGCCTTTCAGAGCCAACTCAAAATTCTTCCGCATGGAGTTGTCATAAATATCAGGAAGAATATAGCGAGAACCCATTGCGCTTCCTAAGCTGACGTACTTCATTTCCTCCGCCAAGTTGGCGGCGCGTTCCTTACCAAGTTGAGTATCGGTCGGTACTAAGCCGATTAAAGACTTCTGAGCGGGAACTCCCCAACCACTGGTGGCGCGTTCTTTCGCGGGTGCTCCGCCGAAGAACCAATCAAATACCCGGAAAGCAGCTTCCTTGTTTTTACTTTTACTGGAAATAAAACCACCACAGATATTAAAGGACGGGCTGATGCGCTTTTGTTTGAGATCCCATTGCGGAGCGGCCATGACGCCGATCTTACCTTTGGTTTGTTCGCCTTCACACATGGCGCCATACCAGTAACCATAGATAATCATTCCAATACGGCCGCCGGGGAATAAGGAACCTTCCCACGTCTCCGAAGGAGAAATCGGGCTCGGGATAACTTTTTCTTTCGCCAAGTCATAGAAGAATTTACAAACCGCTTTTACATTCGGATTTTTGGTTAATACAATTTTGGAACCGCTTTTGGTATAAAGGCTATCGCCCATGCCGATCAAGGTCTGGAGTAATTGGGCATTGATATCGCCGGGCCAGAAAGCAAGACCGCGGCGGACGATCCGGTCGCCGTCCATCTTTTGCAGCTTACGGGCGGCATCGGCCATTTGTTGATAGCTCATCGGTTTGGTAGCACTCGGGAATGGGACTCCGGCTTCGGTAAAAGCTTCTTGGTTGTAGTACCCGATCAGGGTAGGACTCCAGTCTTTCACGAAACCATATAATTTCCCTTTATACTTGAAGTTGTCGATGATTGGCTCGAAGTCGGCCTTTTTCAAATACTTGGCTTTGGCAACATACTTATCAATAGCCAGTACCATCTTATGGGTGACGAGATACGGGATCCAGTCACCGTTACAACGCATAATATCCGGTGGGTTACCGGCAGCGTTCATCGCCATGAAACGGGCCGTATCGGTTTCCAGTTTGACGATCTTGATGTCGGGATTCTCGGCTTCAAATTGCTTTACATGATCAGCCGTAAACTCGTTCGCGTTGTACATTACAGTAACTTTGACCTGGTTGGCGGCAAACAAATTGGAGCAACCGAACGCCAAAACTGCAACCAACAACAATACTAAAGTTTTCTTCAAATTAGAACATCTCCTTTTCCCGAATCTTTTTTAAAAAACTTAGTGGATTATACTTGCGCAAGTATGTTACATCCATGTAAAATTATAACAAGAAACCGCTTTACCTAATATAAGAATAGTTTGCTTTTTATAGGATTTTTTTGCCCAATCCGCATTGTTATTCCAGGCCGTATTTTTGTCTTAAAACAGGTATATACCGGAAAATGTCGAAATAAATTAGGTACTTTCAGTTTCAAGGGAGAGCTAAAAATGTCGAACCGGTTAAATATGGCGGTAATTTATGAACGATGTATTAATTGCGGTCTTTGTATCAAGGTCTGTCCGGCCGGGATATTTAAATATTCCGAAAACCTGGTTGTGATCGACAATCAACATCAAAAATATTGCCTTAACTGTAACGATTGTATTGCCGCCTGTCCGCGCGACGCTATATTTAAAGATAATATCGAGGATATCAGTTCCACCGGAAATGTTTTAAGTAAGGATTTTTCATGCAGTTCGGAGCAATTCATTAATTTTTTATTAAGTCTGCGGCCGGTTCATAGTTTTACCCCCGAAGTATTATCCAAGGAAGAAAAGGAATATTTGAATCGAGCGGCGTCTTTGGCGCCCCGGAACGGGTTTACCGGAGAAGCGCGCGATACCGGAGTAATTCTAGTCGAAAACCGGGAATTAATTACCGAAATAGAAAAATATACTTACCATTACCTGACTCTCCTGAAAAAAAGCTTGACTTCGTTATGGCAAACGGTTCCCAACTTGTTTAATCCTTCTTTGCGTAAAGATGTCAAAGCCACTATTGCTCATATAGATCTAACCATTGATGCTTACCGACATGGGATTAATATATTGACTTTTAACTCTCCCAATCTGTTGGTTTTTCATTGCCGGTCCAATAATCCCGCTGCCGGGGAAAATTTGTCAATTATGGGATATCAATTAGTTTTAGGGGCCGAAGCCATCAATTTGGGGTCGTGCTTTTTGGGATGGGCCGGTTTTGCTTTACAATCATTAATGATCAAAAAATCCGGCGAGTTGCAGGGTATCCGTCAAAGACTTAACATTCCCAAGCAACGGGAGATTCGAAGCGTTTTGGCCATAGGCAAAAAACAAGCCGGGTACCGGAAACTACGGGAACTAACCGGTAAGGAGAACGGGATTACAATAATATAATAATTGCAGATTTCGCGTGCGCGCGTCAATTCAAAAATTACAAACTGAAAATTACCAAGTTAAAACGAAAACCCCCTGTAAATCAACAGAGGGTTTTACTTTACGTTTTAAAACAATGATAATTAATTAACCCTTTAAGCCCGTCGTGGCCAAACCTTGCAAGAAATAACGCTGAGCAAAGAAAAAGAGCAGGATCAACGGCAGGGTAAACAATATTCCAACTGTCATTTGATAGGGGACCGGTGGAATCGGCAGTTTATAAGTGACTTTCGGGTAGCCGGTATGGGTCATCATAAGCACCGCCAGGGTTAGATCATCGTCGCTCAAGTATAATAACGGTCCCACATAATCGGTATAGGTCCACTGGAAAAGGAAAATAGAGACGGTGGTAACCGCGGGACCGGCGAGCGGCATAAAAATCTGCCAGAAAGTACGGAACCGGCCGCAACCGTCGATCAAGGCCGCATCTTCGAGCTCTTTGGGGAGCCCGGCAAAAAACTGCCGGTAGTAAAAGATAAAAATAGCCCACCCCGGTATGGAAGTTATCAACCATGGAGTATAGCAAAACGGCCAGGGAAGGGACAATAATCCCAGTCTGGAAAGTATTACATAATGGGGGATTAAAGTGACGACTTGCGGTAACATCATGGTCGAAAGCACGATTGTAAAAAGAACGTTCCGGCCCGGCGCCCGGAAACGGGCGAACCCGAAGCCCACCATCGCACTGGACAGGCAACAGACAACCGTTACGATGGCGCAAATGATTAAGGTGTTTTGCAATCCCGAATAAAAGGCAACCACGTCCTTGGTGAATAAAACTTCATAGAAATGCTGCCATTGCGGCACGGGAGGCATGAATGCAATAGTGATGGACAGTTCTTCCGGCCGTTTTAAAGCGGTCACGAACATCCAAAAGAAAGGAAACAAAAATATTATACATAAAAAAGACATCCCAATTAAAAGCGCGACCCGGCCGATTTTTACTTTTTTTTCTTTCATTCTTTCTTCGCCTCCCCGCCTTGCTCCACCGCATAAAATACCCAGTGTTTGCTGGTTTTTTGAAGGATGATTGCAACAATTAGGATAACCACGAATAGAATCCAGAGTAAAGCGGTACCGTAACCGAAACGCAGGTAAGAGAAAATTTGTGAAAATGCGTACGCCGGATAAACGAATAAGGATTGAGTCGGATTCCAGAAGTTCCCACCGGCGGCTTGACTTAATATCCCGGCCTGGAAGAACATTTGCAGTGAACCGATAACGCCCATCATGAATTGGAAGTATGTAATCGGTGTCAACAAGGGCCAGGTAACGTGCCGGAAAACTTGCCATTTATTGGCCCCATCAATCCGGGCGGCTTCCTGGAGTTCTTCCGGAATGCCCTGTAAACCGGCTAGAAAGATAACCATCGTGGTTCCACAGCCCCATACGCCCATGGCAACCAGGCAGGGTATGCCAAAGTTATTGATCCAGTCGACAATCACTCCGCGCCCCGCTAATTTACTAATGAAAAGATTGATAAAACCGGAATTGGTATTTAAAATGGTTTGAAACACCAAGGCGGTGGCGACGCCGGGGACCATGGTCGGCAGGTAATAGATAGTCCGGAAGAAGCCTCGCGCCGGTATTTTCATATTAAGAAGTAGAGATAATCCCAATGCAATCGCCATTCCGATTGGGATCGATAAAAAGGTATACTGGCAGGTTAGCCAAAACGATCGATAAGTAATCGGGTTGCGGAATGCCTCCACATAGTTGGAAGCCCCGATAAATGAGGTCGTACTAAAATCCATGCCGCTATAATTGGTAAAACTGATAATCACGGCAAAAGTCAGGGGAATAATCAATAAAGCAACAAAACCCAGAATCCAGGGAGCTACAAATCCATAAAACGCCAGGATTTCCCGTTGCCAGAAGTTCAATGAAAACCGGCGTTTTTTGGGAGGTTGTACTTGTAATGATCCCGAAAGGTTAGATTCCATTACCGCACTCCTTTCAAATTTTTTTAGCTTTTTGACAGTAAAAAACGGAGTTATTTCCAACGGCCTTTGATTTGGCGTATCGCTTCCGTTATATTGATTTTTTAAATAGCGATGCGATATCCGATATCATTGTGTCGTTGCATATAGTAACCCCGTACTGTTTTTAAGGTTTCGTAAGGGTTTAAGAAACTAGATATTCATTCGTGTTTTTTTGATTGTAACATATAATAAACCAGGATTTTTTAACTATAATTATATTCTCTTTTGAAATTGAGAATTCCTTGTGGTTTAGTACTTTTTTTCAAGAATTGTTTCGGGATAATAATGTCTTAAAATTTCCCGATTGGTAAATCCGGCGGCGGCCATGCCCGCAGCCCCGCTTTGACACATTCCGACTCCGTGGCCCCAACCGGCCCCGGTGAATACAAAATATTCCGGGAGACCATCCGCCCCCAGTTTTGGTTCAACCATAACCAGATTGCTGCGCAGTCCGCCCAATTTTGACCGGATGGCCTCGGATTTGACCGGGTATTCACCGGAAGATCCCTTGACCAATACTTGTTTTACCACTCCGGTAATTCCCCGTCCCATGGTGACTATGGATACAATATGTCCCAATTTATCTCCCATATTTAACCTGTTTTCCAGTTCCGGGCGGGGTACCCATAAAGTCCAGCGATAGGAACTGAGTGATGAATATTTTGGCTGGGAACTGTAAGTTTCGGGACGGTTACTCAGCCAATCCGCCAAATCAGCCGGTGATAACGGAAGAGCGCGACGGGGAAGCATTAGATCGGGAACGGCCCGCAGGTATGGCAAGCTGAAGTTCCAGATATCCCGGCTGTTTTCAGTGTAACCGCCGCTGTTTCCGGTGAAAAAGGCGGCAATCGGTTTACCGCCATATGTTAATATTTGACCGCGGGTTGCATCGACCGCGGCCCTGGTGGAAGCAGTTTCCGCCGCAACCCCATTATAAGCCTGGGAAACGACCGTTCCCCAGAGATCGAAACCATGCGATTCATATTGGCCGATATTGGCGAAAGTATAAGTGCGGGCCGCGACGGCTTGAGCTTCCAAAGCCGAAGCGGGCCAAGACGAAGACATTTCCGAAGCGACGACCGAATATAAGTATTCTTCAACATTGAGCCGGTTAATTACCGTGAGTCCTTCCTTGCCGGGCAACATTTCAATAAATCCCCGGTAAATCCGGTTCGCGCGTCCGGCCCAAAACGATCCCGCGCCATATTCCATATCAAAGAGAATAGTGGTAGCCCCGGCGTTTTTATAAGAAAAGGCAATATCGCGATCAGTATGGAAAAGAACGGTCCCGTCCTCGGAATAAACGATAATTTGCCCATTGTTGAACCGGATTTCCAAAATTGCGCCGCCGGTTCCGGTGTAGTTTTGATCGCCGTCCCGGCTGGTTATGGTAAAATTATCGCCGGTTTTGAGAGCAAGCCGGGTAATTTTCTCCGCTAAACCGATCCGGATTTCCGGGATTTTATCCCGGTCTTTCGAAATGGGATTCATACGGGGAGGGGTAGCGATTTGCCGGTTTTTTTCGGCTGTTTCCTGTTTTTGTTTAACTAATTCCGGGTATTCGGCGGTTAGGTTTTCTAATGTGGCGGCGATAAACCGGTCCCAGGGCGCGATTGCTTTTCCGTTTAATAAAAGCCGGTATGCTTTTTGATATTTTTTTTGGGCGAGATAAGTTTGGGCCAAGGGCAGGTTAACGATGGTGAAATTGGGTTCCTGAGCTAACGCCTTGATAAAATGAGCCTGGGCTTTTTCAAAATTGCCGCTTTTGTAATAAATACGGCCTAAGATAAAATGAACTACCGGATTAAACGGCTGATCCGCAAGCGAACCCTCCAATATTTGAGCCGCCTTTCGGTCCTGTCCCCGGTCGGCCAGGGCCAGACCCAGCCATTGGCGGCTTTCATCTCCCGGTTGAATCGCGGGCGCGGTTTGAATAACCAAATCGTTTTCTCCGGCCAGATAAGCGATCCGCAATAGTATTAATTGATAGTCCCGGTTCTTCGGATCCAGTTCAAGCAAATGTCGTATTTCATTTGATGCATCGTTGAATTGGCCGGCTTCACACAATAAACGGATCAAATCAAGATGTGCGCTGCAATCGGTTGGGTTATCTTCGGAATATTGCCGGTATTGCTGCAAAGCGGCCGGGAAGTTTCCTTGGTAATATGCGGAAACAGCTTTGGATAAAGGGTCTGAAGATCCCGGTTTCCGGACGCCGTCGCTGTAAACGGAGTAAGCGTTGCAAGTAAGGAAAAAAAACAATAATATAAATAGCATTTTTTTACGATTCATGATGTTCCCTTGAGAAATGACGTTAGAAAATACATCGCATTAAATTTATTGTAGGAGTTATAACCAAATTTGTCAACAAGAAGCTTCAATTGGAAAAAAATGTCAAATAATTAAGGGCAAATACTATTGCCTGAGGATAAAAAAGCCGAAATAATTATTAAAATAAGTTAGTTCAGGGGGGAGAAGAATGGACGCGATTTTAAAACGAAGGAGCATTCGCAGATATACCGGGCAAACCGTACCTGACCCGGAAATCAGGGAATTACTGGCGGCTGGGATGAGCGCCCCATCTTGTAATAATCAGCAACCATGGCATTTTGTGGTAATAACGGAACGCGGTTTACTGGATGAAATCCCGAAGTTTCATCATTATTCAGGGATGTTGACCGAAGCGCCGGCGGCGATTTTGGTTTGCGGATCAACTGATAAAAGCGGAGATGGATTTTGGATTCAAGATTGCGCGGCCGCCACCGAAAATATTTTGATTGCGATTCAGGCCAAGGGGTTGGGAGGGGTATGGCTCGGAGTTTATCCCAGGCCGGATCTAATCGAAAATATCAGCGGTCTGTTGGAACTACCGGATTGGGTAATCCCTTTTTCATTGATCGCGTTTGGATATCCCGCCGAACAAAAGCCGCCGGCCAACCGGTTTGATGAAA
>JBJKPO010000507.1:0-7144 GCA_046706235.1 Bacillota bacterium
CCGGTGTTAATACTAAGGTGCGCCCCCGGCGTTCCATTAATAATTCGCCTAGAGTCACCTCCAAAGTTTGAATTTGATGGGTAATTGCCGGTTGGGTTAAATGTAATATTTCAGCGGCTTTCGAAAAGCTGGTTAATGAGGCGACTAATATAAAACTACGAAGTTGATTGAGTTCCATCCCGGCTAATCTCCATTCCATAAAAGAAATTTATCGAAACTATTAAATCTATCAATTTGAATTATACAACTTTTTGTGTTAATCTTAAATAGAGAATGAGGTGTTATATAAAAAACAAGGAGGTAATCGTGATGCCGACAGTCGTTGTAGTGGGTCTGCAATGGGGTGATGAGGGTAAGGGCAAGATTACCGATTTTTTAGCCGGCCAGGCCGGTATGGTCGTACGTTATCAGGGAGGCAATAATGCCGGACATACGGTAGTGGTGGGCGAGGAAGAATTCAAGCTTCATTTGGTGCCTTCCGGGGTACTTTATCCTGGGACGCTTTGTGTGCTGGGAAACGGAGTGGTAATTAACCCCGGTGTGTTGTTAAAGGAACTGGATGAATTAAAAAAACGCGGGATCGATACTTCAGGCATCAGGATCAGTGATCGGGCTCATGTAATTATGCCGTATCACCCAGTTATGGATGCGTTGAACGAAACCGGCAGGACGATTGGGAAAATCGGAACCACCGGCAGGGGATTCGGCCCGGCTTATATTGATAAATACGCCCGTTACGACGCCGTTCGAATGGTTGATTTATTGGATCGGGATTTATTTGACGAAAAATTATCCGAAATCATCATCCAAAAAAACCAAATCTTAGACCGGGTTTATGGACACGCGGGATTCGATCCGCAAGCAATCCGTGAAGAATATTTGAAGTATGCGGAAATATTGCGGCCGATGGTAACCGATACTTCCGTATTAATTAATCAGGCCATCGCCGGTGGCCGGAAAGTCCTTTTTGAAGGTGCTCAAGGGACGTTACTTGATGTTGATCATGGTACTTTTCCATTTGTTAGTTCGTCGTCCCCGGCGGCCGGCGGGGCATGTAGCGGGGCGGGGATAGGCCCGACCAAGATTGATAAGGTTATCGGAGTTCTTAAGGCTTACTCGACCAGAGTCGGTGGGGGACCTTTCCCAACAGAACTTCCGGATGACATGGTATCCAAGTTAAGGGACGGCCGGGGCCGTGAGTACGGTGTCACCACCGGCCGGCCGCGCCGCTGCGGCTGGTTTGACGGGGTGATTGCCGGTTATTCGGTTCGGATTAACGGAGCTGACGCTTTGGTGGTTATGAAGCTGGATGTTTTGGACCAAATGGAGACCATTAAAGTATGTACCGGGTACCGTTATCGGAACGGCATTATTAAGGATTTTCCAGCCAGCTTGAAAGTATTGGCGGAGTGCGTTCCGGTTTACGAAGAAATGCCCGGCTGGCTGGAAGACACTACTCAGGCCAAGACATGGGAAAGCTTGCCGGTTAAAGCCCGTGATTATTTAAACCGGATCGCCGATTTAGCCGGAGCGCCGATTGCCATGGTTTCAGTCGGCTGGCGTCGGAACGAAACCATTATGCTTCAGGATATTTGGTAATTTAATCGGACTTTTACGTCGGATTTTAGTCGAAAAGAGTTAAAAAGGGTTGACACTACTCATGAAATATTGTAATATATAAAAGCTGATCATTTACAAGTCAATCAGTCTTTTAGTGATCGTCGGTAAGGTACTCATGGGCCATTAGCTCAGGCGGTAGAGCACCTGACTTTTAATCAGGGTGTCCGGCGTTCGAGTCGCCGATGGCCCACCAATTTTACAATTGACAATGAGTAATGAACAATGAACAATTATTAAAAGCGTGTTTTTAATTATTAATTGATAAATGCACTTTCATTGATAATTGTAAACTGTTAATTGGCAACTGTAATATCCGGTCCCATCGTCTAGAGGCCTAGGACACCGCCCTTTCACGGCGGTGACACGAGTTCGAATCTCGTTGGGACTACCACCTTTATCCACGTCCATACCGAAGCGAAATTTTGGATGAATATCTTCGGGTGTAATGATAACTTTTTCAACAAAACGATTGATAACAAGCTTACAAGATTCGAGATCAGACCGGTTGGTTAACGCCAGCCGGTTTTCTTCCATATAGGTCAAAATCTGACTCTTGGTATAAGGAACTTTAAAGTTAGCCTCCAAAGCCTGTAAACCGGACTCAAGCAGATCCCGTTCTTTCACGGCGTTTTTAATTCTCTCATAGGTATCCTGATTGGCTAAACCTTGTTCTACCGCCACATAAAGCCGGTCGATCTTTTGATTGAGGTTATGAATTTGTTGGGAGACGTTGGCTTTCTGCTCCCCAAACCCCGCGTTTTGGTCGTTGTACAACGCCAAAAGCTTGTCCGCCCAAACTTCCGGGTCTCCGGTGAAAAAGGTTGCCTGGATCTCGTCTAAAATAAACTGTTCAATGATCTCTTTGCGGATCTCCGGGTTGTTGCAGCGGTCTTTGGTCCGTTGCCGGATGTTGCAACCATACAAATAATACTTCTTCTTCAATCTCCCGCTATACCGGCTATTCCCAACGTAAGCGCCCCCGCAAACTCCGCATTCAATCTTTCCGGTTAATAAATAGATAACTTCACTGCGCTGTCTGGGAGCCACCAACTTTTTCTCTTGAATCATGTTTTGAACCACCTTCCAAGTATGTAAATCAACAATCTGGGGCAGAGCGCCGGGAATCCTGATGATCTTTTCTTCCGGGTTAATCTGGCGACTGCTGTGCTTGCTCGCCAACCGGTTATAAATAAACACCCCGGTGTATTTCTCATTGACCAAAATATCATGAATGGAGTTGATACAGAAGGTTTTACCGCGTTTGGTCCGGAAACCCTGGGTGTTTAACTCGGAGATAATCTTGGAATATCCGTAACCACTGGCTTTCAGGGTATAGATTAACCGAACCGCTTGGGCCTCCTGCTCGTTAATGATGTAATGATGGCTTTCGTCCAGATCGTACCCCAGCGGCGGAATTCCCCCACAATGCATGGCTTTTAATGCGTTCTCCGTCATCCCCTTTATAACTTCGCGGGAGAGGTTCTTGGAGAAATATTCGGCCATAGATTCCAACATGGCCTCTAGGATGATGGACTCAGGAGAATCATCGAGGGGTTGGGCCACGGCCAGCAGCCGGACTCCCTTAAGAATCAGTTTCCGCCGGTAAATCGCGGAATCATAGCGGTTCCGGGCGAACCTGTCCAGCTTATGGACATAACAATAATCCGCCTCGACTTTTCCTTGGGTAACATCTTCGATCATCTGCAAAAACTGGGGCCGGTCGTCAGTAGTAGCGGATCGCGCTTCATCTTTATATTCCTTGACAATAATCGCGCCGTGTTTGTCGGCATACTCATGAATCGCCCGGAGTTGAGCGTCAATGGATTCTTCGCGCTGGTTGTCAGAGGAAAATCGAGCGTAAACCACTGCTTTCATTAAATAATCCCACCTTTCCTTAGTTTTCTATATAACTTCGGGTCTAGCATATACAACAACCTTAAAAAATCCTTGGACACCATCGGGACTACTTTTTTGAGGAAACATCACCCCGTTCCAATTGCCGCTCATAACATTCAATACTGGTAACCACGGTTTCCACCGTCTTCCGGTTTTCAAGGGACAACCCCTTGATCCGCCGCAATAGCTCCAAATCCTCCGGAGATAAAACCACATAAGAAAGATCGTTTTGGTTCGGGCCAATGATATAATCCACTGAAACCGCGAAAATCTTGGACATCTCCGTTAGTTGGGAATAACCGGGGGCGGAACGGTCGATCTCCCAGTTTGCCAGGGTTGACCGTTTAACACCCAACCGGGCGGCCAGCTCCTCCTGGGTTAAATCTTTTTTGAGCCGTAATTCTTTGATTCGGCTGCCGACTGTGGTCATTAAAATCACTCCATTCTAAGCATATTATACCATAAAATGTGTAATATTGCAACGTAAAAAACCAGACAAACCGCTATCAATTCTATGTTTTAAAATTCAAACAACGGCTTAAAAAATGTATCATTTCTAGTAATTGACATGATCGAAAAACCCATGATATGATCTTAGTATACATACAACAAAATTACACATCAAAGGAGGTGAAGGATTTTGGTTAAGGATTTGCGGACCATCCGAATATCAAAGGGCCTTACCCAGGAGGAACTCGCCAAACTTGCCGGAATCAGCCGTTCTACTTACGTACATATCGAACACGGCAACCACCCCTCCCTGCGGTCGGCGATGCGGATCGCCAAAGTTTTAAAACACAAAGTTGAGGAAATTTTTTTACCTGAAGTTGTTAACAAATGACACATTATGTTGTATCGTGTAACATTTTATCGGAGATTAACGGAAATCGCAGGTTTTAAAAGGAGTCGCGCTATGTCAAAAGTGCTGGTAACTCATGCGAAACGCCAACGGGGGAAGATCATCCCCATCAGTTACGAACTGGTGGAAACGGAGAATCAATGTGATGACCTGGAACGGGTAATCGCCGAGATCTTCCTGGACAAAATGCAGCGGGATGGATTCAATCCAAATCAACAAAGTGAGGTTTCCGGCAATGTTGCAAAATGACCTTTATGTTTTCGGAATCATCAATAAAAACGGCACTGAAAAAGCGGATCTGGAGCCCATCGGGAGCGGGACTATCGGGGAAATCGCCCTGTGGTTAAGCATCCTGCCGGGGACGGGGGCTCTTTTAGAGTCCTATGGCAAGGATAGCGGATACTTTGTCCTGCCGGAAACCGAATTTAAAAAACTGCCCCAAGCCAATCGAAATGAGGTGAGTAAATGGTTACGGAACTATTTAAACGGCCTAAACGCAGCCGGTTTGAAATCCTGGCGGACAAGCTTTTAGATGAAGTCAAGAAACAAGGCGCAGTGGATGCCAGTTTGGAAATCCGTTGCCGCTATAACACCAAACCAACCGCGGAAAATATCGTCAATGGTCTGATGTACCGCCAGTCTCCCGAATACCAACAAAGCGAAAACCATCAATGGGTTAAAGTTTCAAGCAGCCGGAAGATCGAAATCATGGCCTTTTATCAATAAACCAATCTTAAAAAATCATAGAAAGCGCCGGTCGCCCTTTGGGTTTGGGTGGCTGGCCTTGCCATTGCCTAAAATGAAAGGCGGCGGAACCCATGCCGAAAAGTTTAGCGACGATTCCCCATGAAACCAACAGCCGGACCCAGCCGGGACTGCTGGCAATGCGCGGCAAATACAAATCCGAAGGATACGGCTGGTACTGGATCTTGTCCGAAATGCTACGTAACCAGCCCGGCTTTAAATTGCCGCTCCGGGAACAATTCGTTTGGAATGCGATTGTATTGGAAACGCAATGCGAACGGATCAAAATTGAAAGTTTCATCCGGGATTGTATTGATGAATTCAAGCTTTTCATCTCCGACGGGGAATATTTTTGGAATAATGATTTATTGACCCAGGCAAAAATTAACGCGGAAAAGTCGGAGAAAGCGCGTTACGCCGCCTTTATGCGCTGGCATAGCGAATGCAATGCGGAAGAAATGCAAACGCATGCGGACGGAATGCAAACGCATAACACAGGAATGCGACCGCATAGCGAACGCAAAAAAGCCAGCGTAAAGCCTAAAAACACCCCTCAAAAACCGCAGACGGGATCTTAATTTGATCTTAATAATATAGATCTAATAAATATAAATACAAATACAAGTAATAAAAAAGATCCCCCATCTAAAAAACACTATGCGGAATTTGTAACATTAACCGAAGAAGAACATCAAAAATTAATGACCCAGTTCGGACCAGACGGCGCCAGGGAGCGGATCGAAGATCTAAATCTTTGGAAAGGCGCCAAGGGAAAAAAGACCGCCTCGGACTATCTGACCATCCTGAACTGGGCGCGCCGGGAGGTGAAAGAACATGGAAAGGCTCCAACAACTCTTAAATCGAATCCAAGAACTCCAAAAAATGAATTCAGTTCCATCGACTTTTCAAAATTTGAATACCACGGCTCCCCGTAACGGCTGCCCGGAATGCGGCTACCAGGGATACATCAAAACCGGCCCCAATACCGTCCGGCTCTGCCGTTGCCGGGAGCAAGGCCGGATCGAAAAACTCTTTGAATGCAGCCGGATCAGTCCTGCATTTCGGATGAAGAACTTTGACAACTTTGAGACCGAAAACCGCCCGGCTACGGTCCAGGCCATGGAGAAGGCAGCCCGGAACTACGCCGACAACTTCGGGGAACTAAAAAAGGCTAAGGTGAATAACTGGCTGGTTCTCCTGGGGGAACCTGGAAGCGGAAAAACTCACTTGAGTCTGGCGGTGGGAAATCATTTAATCAACGACTTGACCCCCGTCCTATATTTTCAGCATGTGGAGGGGATCAGCGAATTGATGACCATCTTGAAAAAAGACGAGGAAAGCATCGGGGAAAAACTTTCGGAGATGAAACGGGCGGAATTCTTAATCTGGGACGATCTTTTTAAACCATGGGGCGAAAGTAAACAGCCCAAAAGCTTTGAAATCCGGATCGCTTTTGAAGTGCTGAACTTTCGATACTTAAACCTGATGCCGACGGCCATCAACAGCGAACACCTGCCCGATGAACTCCTGATGATTGACCGGGCCATCGGCTCCCGCATCCTGGAACGAAGCAAAGGCCACCTGGCCACCGTCAGCGGGATCGAAAACAACTACCGGCTTTTATAAAACTTTTTGGAAAGGAGGCCAGTCAATGAAAGCTGAAAGCAACGCCCGGAAGATCACCAACCCCTGGCCGGAACAAAAGCGCCGCGCCTATCTCGCTGCCATCGAATGGGACTTACGAACCTATGAAGCCATGCAAGCGGAACTCCGGGAACTCCAAGAAGATATCGACGAGCTGGCCGCCCCTCCCGCCGCCGACATCCGGGGAAACATTTACGCCATCCCACGCAGCCAGCCCGATGAACTTTTCCCGGAATACCTGAGAAGCCACCCGGCCCGGCCCCTGAGCGACCCGACCCCGGACCGCGCCGAGCTAATCAGCGAATACCGCGCCCGGATTCTCTGCGCCACCGAATACCGGGAAACCGTCCGGCGGCTGAAGGCCATCGAACGGCTAATAAC
>JBJKPO010000508.1:0-3025 GCA_046706235.1 Bacillota bacterium
CAGTAAAAATACCAGGAAAATAATATACCCGGCCAGGATGATCGAAACATAATGCTTTTTTATTTTTTCCACCGCTTATAACCTCCCCCGGATTAAGTTGTTGGCGCCGGATAGATTGAGTAATAAACAGAAAGCGAACACCAATAAAGCGCAGAGTCCGAAAATGAATAGAATCGCTTTCAATTTAAAGCTTTTTAACAGCAAAGCCGTGTTTTTAATATCAATCATCTGCCCAAGAACCATAAATCCCATTACACTGCCGAGCGGAAAATGATAAGTAAACGACCGGGCCACGAAAGCATCGGCTTCGGCGCAAAGCGATAAACTTAACGCAAGCGCCATCATTATCAGGACCGATATGGCCGGGTTGCCAGAGACGGCCAAAAGCGATTGCTTGGGAACGGCGGTTTGGATAGTGGAGGCCACTAACGCCCCGATGATTAAAAATTTGCCTACTTCCAGAAATTCTGTGGTGGCATGGTTAAAAATAGCGGTAATCATTGATTCGTGATGATGGGGGGGGGCCATTGCCGGGTTTTCAGCGGAGACGGCCGCGGTTTCTAAGTCCCGGATTGCTTGATCATAAATAAGGTCTTCCAGTTTCGGAAAGAATTCATCAACCAGTAAAGCCGCCATGACTCCCACTATAACGGCCATTCCCACCCGGATCAGAGTTACCGGCAGGTTATAACCGAAAGCGGTAGCGGTCGCCCAAACCGTGATTGGATTAACTAACGGAGCGGTTACTAAAAAAGCAATCGCCATATAAGGCGGAACTTTTTTGGCCAGTAACCGGCGGGCTACCGGGATAACGCCGCAATCACAGACCGGGAAGAAGAAGCCGGCGCCAATCGCCATTAAAATTCCCGGTAACTTTTTGGTACGGACCAGCCGGTTTTCGATCATCTCTGCGGTAATCAAGTGATGCATCAGCGCTGATCCGAAAACTCCAACCAATACAAAGGGCAATGCTTGAATAATAATGCTTAAAAATATGGTTACTAATTGCGGCAGCTTATTCAAGAACGAAGTGGGAATCATTAAACCGTGCAAAGCCATGAAAATTAATAAAAGCGAGAGCAGGAACACAGAACCAATTGTCTTCCATCTACCTTTCATGAACCGGTTCTCTTTCGTTCGGTGAATTCGGGATTATTAGTAATATCAATTATTAATAATATATTTTTTTCCATGAGTAAGTCTCCTTAATAGTTAAGTCGGCATGGACATTTTATATTATAAAACAATCCTAGCATTATAGCATCAAAGGATATTGTCTTCGTATGGCGCCCGCTTTATACAACGATTGTTTTTATAAAAAGTTGCAATGAATGATGCCGCATATAAGGACTGAAAAATATTGCCGAAACAAGAATTATGCAATTTTGGAGTCAAGATGACCGCTGACAAAAAATAATGATCCAACCATTTGCGAACAAAAAAAATCCTTGATATCAATAACAGTCAAGGCGGTTTGGGTACTTCGAATTACAAGTTTTCTTTGATAAACCTAGCCGTTTTGTTTTTGGCAATCCCTTTGGCTTCAGGGGACTTTCGGTTTAGTGTTTCCACCAGTATTGCTACTGTCTTAAATATAATAACATAACTAATTTAAGTTTAAAGTCACTTTAGATTAAAATTAGGTTAAGTTATATACTCGCTTAAACCTGAATCCGGCAAGTAACTTCAAAGTATTTCTAAATATGGACTTGCCGGATTCAGTAGATGAACCCGATCCGGCAAATTTTTCTTTACATTTCAAGAAAAATTTAAGTGTACTTGCCGGATCGAGGTTAAACATTTCCGGTAAAAGTCAGATACAACAAAATTGCATTCATGGAAATGATGATGCAGGTAATCAACCACCCCAATAATTTGGTTAACGGCTTGTTTACGAAAGGTCCCATCAGATCGCGGCGATTGGTAACCAAAATCATTGGGATAATCGCAAGCGGCAAGGCGAAGCTTAAGGTTACCTGACTGAAGATTAAGGCTTTCATCGGGTTAATTCCGGCAGCGATAATAATCATGGCCGGCGCCATGGTAATCAATCGTCTGAGGTTGATTGGAATTTGCAGGTTGACAAAACCTTTCATTATTGTTTGCCCGGCCATGGTGCCGACCGCCGAAGAGGAAAATCCCGAAGCCAGTAAGGCAATTCCAAAGGCACCGCTTGATAAACCCCCTACCAGTGGTTCCAATGAACGATGCGCTTGTTCAATGGTTTCCACAATCATTCCATGACGATAAAAGACAGCCGCCGAAACTATCACCATCGCCGCGTTTACCACAAAAGCAATATTCATGGCGATGGCGATATCCCATTTTTCCATCCGAAGATGCCGTTTTTTCTGCGTAATAGTATGGTCTCCGTTACGGCATTGCACCAGTTGGGAATGGAGGTAGATAACATGCGGCATTACGGTGGCTCCGAGCATTCCTACCGCAATCATTACCGCTTGGCCGTTTGGTAACGAAGGAATTAAAGTATGAAGTACCGCTTGCGTCCAATCCGGTTTCGCCAGAAACAACTCAATGATATATGAGATGGAAATTACCGCCACCAGTAAACCAATAACCCATTCAACCATCCGTTGCCCGTATTTTTCCAAATAAACAATCAGGAAAGTAATGACGCCGGTTAATAATCCGGCATAAAGCATTGGAATCCGAAAAAGGAGGTATAACCCCAGTGTTCCGCCTAAAAACTCCGCCAAATCGGTCATTATCGCGGCCAGTTCCGCCATTGTCCAAAAGAACCAATTAATTTTGCGGTGAAAAATTTTGGCGCACATCTCCGGTAAATTATGACCGGTGGCAATTCCTAATTTAGCGGACATCGTTTGGCAAAAGATCGCCATTAAGTTGCTCCAGAGAATGACCCAGACCAGATTATAATTAAAGATTGAACCGCCGCTTATATTAGTGGCGAAATTACCGGGATCAATATAGGCGACGCTGACGATAAAAGCCGGACCCAGGAAACGTGCCAGCAAAGACCATTTAGTTTTAATCATGGAATAAC
>JBJKPO010000509.1:0-5835 GCA_046706235.1 Bacillota bacterium
CGGGTAAGCCGTTCCAGCGCCCTGGCTTCCACGGCCACCGGATACCCAATCGCTAAAGTGGCGGCTTATATTGCCATCGGACTTCATCTTGATGAGATTAAAAATGCGGTTACCGGCAAAACTTACGCTTCCTTTGAACCCACCCTTGATTATGTGGTGGTTAAGATTCCACGCTGGCCTTTTGATAAGTTTAATCTGGCCGACCGGACTCTGGGAACCCAAATGAAAGCTACCGGTGAGGTCATGGCCATTGATCGTTGCCTGGAAGCAGGATTGTTAAAAGCAATTCGCTCTCTTGAAATTGGAATATACGGGCTATCTGTTCCCGGTGCCGCTGAGTTAAGCGGTTGTGAACTGGATCAGGCCATTATCCAAGCGGATGATCGCCGTTTATTTTTCCTGGCGGAAGCTTTGCGAAGAGATTATACAATTGAGGATATCTATCGGCGCACCATGGTTGATCCGTTCTTTTTGCGGAAGTTGGCTAATCTAGTAAATATAGAGTCCAAAATTAAAAAACACGGTTTCCATGATCCGGAACTGTTAAAAGATGCTAAAAGGATGGGCTTTTCCGACCGGGAGATCGCCAAGTTAACCGGGAGTACCGAGGAAGAAGTCCGGGAATATCGTTACCAACATAGGATTCGCCCGGTTTATAAAATGGTGGATACTTGCGCGGCGGAATTTGAGGCCGAGACCCCCTACTTTTACTCATGTTACGATCAAGAAAACGAAGCTATCCCTTCCGGCAAAAGAAAAATCGCGGTTATCGGATCGGGTCCGAGATCCGGATTGGGCAGGGAGTAGAATTTGACTACTGCAGTGTACATTCGGTGTTTGCCTTAAAAGAGGCCGGGATTGAGGCAATCATTATCAATAATAACCCGGAAACGGTCAGTACCGATTTTGATACCGGTGACCGGTTGTTTTTTGAGCCTTTAACCGTCGAAGACGTATTACACATTTTGGAACTCGAACAACCCGAAGGGGTCATCGTGCAATTTGGTGGTCAGACCGCTATTAATCTGGCCGCTAAGTTGGAAAAGGCCGGGATTCGTATTTTAGGGACCTCGGTGGACTCGATTGACCTGGCTGAGGACCGGAAACGTTTTGATAAGCTGCTTTTGGATTTAAAAATTCCCAAACCGCCCGGACGGACCGTGGTTTCAATGGAAGAGGCCTTACAGGTCGCCCGTGAAATTGAATTTCCGGTGTTGGTAAGACCCTCATATGTCTTAGGGGGGCGGGCGATGGAGATCGTTTATAATGAAAGCGAACTGCAAAATTATTTGACTCATGCCGTTAAAGCGGCTCCGGAACACCCGGTGCTTGTCGATCGTTACGTGGTCGGCCGCGAATGCGAGGTCGATGCTATTTCCGATGGCGAAAATATATTAATTCCGGGTATTATGGAGCATTTGGAGCGGGCCGGAGTACATTCCGGCGATTCGATCGCCATCTATCCACAGCAGCATTTATCAATGCTTGAACAGGAAAAGATTTTAAACTATACTCTGCAGCTGGCCAAAGCTTTAAAAGTGGTTGGATTAATCAATCTCCAATTCGTTCTTTCCGAAAACGAGGTTTATTGTATTGAGGTAAATCCGCGGTCAAGCCGGACAGTTCCTTTTATGAGTAAGATTACCGGGATTCCGATGGTTCAAGTGGCTACCAATGCGGTTTTAGGGCGGAGCTTGCATGCGCAGGGTTATGCCGGAGGAATGTGGCCCGAAACGAAACTGATCGCCGTGAAGGCCCCGGTATTTTCGTTTTCAAAACTGACTCAGGTGGACATTTCACTCGGTCCGGAGATGAAATCAACCGGAGAGGTCATGGGAGTCGACCTTACGTACGCCGGAGCATTGTATAAAGCTTTTATCGCAGCCGGATTTACCTTGCCCCGCGCCGGGGCCATTTTAGCCACCTTGGCCGATCGCGACAAAGCGGAAGCCTTGCCGCTTTTTAAACGCTTAACGGAGCGTGGTTTTCAAATATTTGCCACCATGGGTACCGCCGCTTATCTGAGGGTTAACGGAGTGCCGGTGACCAAACTGAATAAAATCGAAGAAGATTCGCCCAATATTATGGATGCTGTAAAGAGCGGAAAAGTGCAATTGCTGGTAAATACCATTACCCGGGGAAAAGAGCCGGAAAGAGACGGTTTTAAAATCCGCCGGGCCTCGGTGGAACATAATATTCCTTGCTTGACGTCGCTGGATACGGTGAAAGCTTTTCTACAGGTACTGTTAGTGTTGGATGAACAAAAAGATCCCAGTATCGTGATTCCACTTCAGGATTTCAAAACGATCCGGGTCGAGCAAGTGATTTAGGTGGGAGCTAATGGTTCAAACCCAAGCTTTGATTTTAGATGCTAGTATTTTGGCGCCCGGATATTACTTATTTAAGGTATTAGCGCCGGAGATCGCGATGACGGCCGGACCGGGCCAGTTTATTCAAATCGGCGTCAACGCGCCGGGAGCTAATGATCCGATTTTACCGCGGCCAATTAGTTTATTCAGCCGTAATGAGGCCGAAGGGAGCATTAGTTTTATATTTAAAGTGGTGGGGCGGGGAACGGGTATTTTGGCCGGGAAGAAAAAGGGTGAATTACTATCGGTTCGAGGACCGATTGGGAATGGTTTTTCAGTTGCCGGAACCGTCCGAAATATTTTATTAATCGCCGGTGGAATCGGAATGCCGCCGCTCTATTTTTTAGCGGAATTTATCAAGCAAACCGCTCCTCAAAAAGAACTGATGTTATTTTACGGTGGACGGACCGGCCGGGATTTATTAGTGCTAGAGAAATGGTCCGATCTTGGAGTTAAAGTTTTTCCGGCCACCGATGACGGCAGCGCCGGTTATCACGGCATAGTTACCGAATATTTATCTAAAGAGCTGGAGCTTAAACATATGCAAACAATTCCCGATTTTTTGGCGGCTTGCGGGCCGGGGCCGATGCTGAAAGCGGTACAGAAAATTACCGGCGTTTTAGGGATTCCGGGGCAATTGTCTTTGGAAGCTAATATGGCTTGTGGCGTAGGGGCTTGTCTGGGATGCGTCTGCGAAACGACTCTAGGGTTCCGGCGGGTTTGCGCTGACGGTCCGGTGTTTCCCGCGGATGAGGTGTTATTATGAGTGGAGAGCCTTCCCTGGCCGTAAAAATTGGATTGCTTGAATTAAAAAATCCTTTATTACCCGCCTCCGGAACCTATGGTTACGGCCGGGATTATTTGGATTTTATTACCCCGGATCAATTCGGGGCGGTGGTTACCAAGGGGGTATCACTTAAACCTTGGACAGGTAATCAGCCGCCGCGGATCTACGAAACCCCGGCCGGAATGCTTAATGCCATTGGCCTGCAGAATCCCGGAGTTAATCATTTTATAAGCGAAGCTTTACCGTTTTTACGCCAATTTCAAATTCCGGTGATTGTCAATATAGTGGGAAAGAGTGTTTCCGAATATGCCGAAGTGGCTTCGATTTTAAGTGATTATCCGGAAGTATCCGGCTTTGAATTGAATATTTCCTGCCCGAATGTCAAGGAGGGCGGTATTGCATTTGGTACCTGCCCCGAAACCGCGGCGGAAGTAACACGGGCGGTCCGGCAAGTTACCAAACGTCCTTTGATGGTAAAACTGTCTCCCAATGTAACCGATATTACACTGATTGCCCGGCAAGTTGAAGACTCCGGAGCCGATGCGGTCAGCTTGATTAATACCTTGCTGGGAATGGTGATTGATATAAAAAAACGCCGTCCGGTGCTGGGCAACATAATGGGCGGTTTATCAGGTCCGGCGATCAAACCGGTGGCGCTTCGAATGGTCTGGCAGACCTATCAGGCGGTTAAGATTCCGATCATAGGCATGGGTGGGATAACCTCAGCCGTTGATGCCATCGAATTCATCATGGCCGGAGCCAGTGCGGTCGGGATTGGGACCGTTATGTTTCGAGATCCGGAGTCTCCTCAAAAAATAATTGCAGGAATCAGGGAGTTTCTTGTCGAAGAAAGAGTTTTGGAAATATCCAATCTTAAAGGAGTTGCCCATCAACAATTGTAAAAGTGGTTGGAATTATCCATGATGCACGTGTACGCGACCAAATTAATTTTTTATCCGGACATTGAATACATTAAAACTTAGGGGGGACCTTAACCGTGCTTGAACAAAGAGAAATCTTGGAAATCTTTCGGGAGACCAAAGTATTGCGCGAAGGTCATTTCCGGCTTACCTCCGGGAAACACAGCAGGCAATACATGCAATGTGCCCAGGTGTTACAGTACCCCAAATTTACCGAACGGTTATGCGAGGATCTGGCCCGCCGTTTTAAAGGACAGGAATTACATGCGGTCGTTGCTCCGGCAATCGGCGGTATTATTATCGCTTATGAAGTCGCTAAGGTTTTAGGGGTCCGGGCGTTATTTACCGAACGCGAAGATGGCAAGATGACACTCCGGCGCGGGTTCGATCTGGAAGATGATGAAAACGTTCTGGTGGTTGAAGATGTAATCACCACCGGTGGATCGGTCATCGAAGTGATGGATGCCATTCGGGAACGTGGCGCCAATATATGCGGAGTCGGAGTTTTAGTGGACCGGAGCGGTGGAAGATCCCACTTTGGCGTAAAAAAAGAGGCTCTCATGACAATGGAAATTGAGACCTGGGAGCCGGATGATTGCCCGCTGTGTAAAGAGGCAATTCCTATTATCAGACCGGGCAGTCGAAGGTAGTATCATAGTTTTGAATAAGCAGGAGTTGACTTGAAATGCCGTTGGTAGGTATTGTAATGGGCAGTGATTCCGATTTGCCGATAATGAAGTTGACTGCCGAAATATTGGAAGAGTTTGATGTGGATTATGAAATGACAATTATTTCAGCTCACCGTTCCCCAAAACGAGCTATTGAATATGCATCCACCGCCACCGAACGGGGACTGGAAATAATTATCGCCGGTGCCGGCGGCGCCGCCCATCTTCCCGGAGTGTTAGCGGCAATGACTCCGCTTCCGGTGATTGGGATTCCAATTAAAACCAATACTTTGGACGGAATTGATTCCTTGTATTCCATCGTTCAGATGCCGGGTGGGATTCCGGTGGCCACTGTCGGCATAAACGGCGCGAAAAACGCCGGGATATTGGCCGTTCAGATTTTAAGCGTGGTAGATTCGTCGTTGCGCTATAAGATGATTGAATACAAAAAGAAACTCGCCAAAGAAGTAAATGATAAGGGTGTGTTACTGGAAGAGTTGGGATATAAGGAATATTTACAGCAGAAAGAACGAATATAAGGTTTCTTATACATTAAACCTAAAATTAACAATATCGCCGTCATCCAGTATATAGTCCTTCCCCTCCAGTTGGGCAAGGCCTTTTTCTTTTTTCTTAACCATGGAACCTAAATCATATAAATATTGATACTTGACCACTTCGGCCCGGATGAAGCCGCGTTCGATGTCGGAGTGGATTTTACCGGCCGCCCGCTTGGCGGTGGTACCTTTTTCAATGGTCCAGGCCCGCACTTCATCTTCACCGACGGTAAAGAAGGAAATCAGCTTTAAATGGGTGTAAATCGCCCTGGCAAGACGGTCGATGCCGCTTTCGGTCACTCCGAGATCAGTCAGAAACTCCTGCCGTTCCTCCGGCGGCAACATCCCGATTTCCATTTCAGTTTTTGCGCATGCCGTTAACAATGGAACTCCGTGTTCCGTGCTGAATTTCTCCAGTTTTTCCCGTCCGGGATATTCTTTGCTCCGCCATTGTTCCTCATCCAAATTGACCTCGATCAACACCGGTTTAAGGGTTAAAAATGCAAAACCGTTAACCAGTTCCGTTTGAGCCGG
>JBJKPO010000510.1:0-1907 GCA_046706235.1 Bacillota bacterium
CAATATAATCTATAGATTAGCAATACTATTGTTTTTTATCGAAACGTCAATTAACTCTTTTTTTAAAAACATATTCAAGATTTATTCTGGAAATCCTTTATCGAATCCTGACATTTATTTTAATTTGTCAATCCCCAAAGGATTCCATAAAAATAACGCGAATGGACATGAATTTCGGTTCGAATATATGAAACAATTTTCTTGACTTTTCTGACGAAATTGTTTACTCTAAAATTGAAGATTTTAAAATTAATGGGGGGATTGATAAACAATGGAACAAATGAAACGCGCTGTTAGACCTTATTACATCGCGGTTGAACAGGTATTAAACGATACCGCCAGCCGGGAAGCATTGATTGAACGTGATCGCGCGCTTGCCCTGGAGGCGGTGTTAACTCACGCTCCGGACCTGGGGATGGAAGACGCTTTAAAAAAATACGGCGAGTCGCTGCTGCCCACGGAGCATAAATTACTGTTGACCCTGACCAAGGAAGAATTAACGGCCTTGAAGTCAATCCGAGCCAAGGTGGGTAATTTGTTCGCCGGAAAAGCGGTCACGATTAACATTTACAAAAAATAACCGGAAATAATTATTAATTTATCAAAGGAGTGTTGCCGAATGGAAGAACAAAAAAGAGCTGTCAGACCTTATTATATAATGATTGAAGATGTAACCAAACACGTATCGACCCTTGGAACACTGGTGGAGCGGGACCGGGCCCTGGCCCTGGAAGCGGTGATCGCTCATGCCCCTGAAATCGGCATCGAAGCGGCGCTGAAACAATTCGGGGAACCTTTGCTGCCCACCGAGGTTAAATTGCTGGCCACGATCACCCCGGATGAATGGAAAGCTTTAAAATCCATTAAAGCCAAAGTCGGCGACCTCTTCGGAGGAAAAGGCGTGGTTATTAATATTAACGAATGAGCGTATATGACGGCGAACGGTATTTCCCTTTCGGAGTAGCCCTGGAAGTTACTTTGGCATGTAATATGCACTGTCTTCATTGCGGTTCCTCCGCCACTGCCCGGGGCAGAGCAGATAGCCTGGAATTGGAGGAATGGTTCCGGGTGATCGGCGAGTTAAAACGCCTGCAAGCCGAGTTCATCACCCTGACCGGCGGCGAACCCTTTTTCTACCCGTATTGGCGCGAGTTAATCGAATATATCAACCATTACAATGATGATTATACCAAAATCAGCGTCATCACTAACGGTTCGCTGCTCACCGAGGCCGATATTGTTTTTATGAAAAAACAACATCTGACGCATTTGGCGGTAAGTCTGGACGGTGATATGGCGACTCATGATTTTATCCGCCAATCCCCGGGTTCATATCAAAAAGTGATGCAAGTCGTTAAATGGTGCAATCAACATCATTTACGGGTGGCGTTGGTCACGTCCTTTAACCGGTATAATTTCGATTTGCGGGATACGCTGTTACAAATCCTGCTTGATTCGGGCGCCGACAGCTGGCAGGTCCAAATCGTCAATTCTTTCGGGCGGGCCGGGGAAAAACGCCGGGAACTGCTCATCGACCGGGAACAGTATATCCGGCTTATCGACGATGTTTATCAATGGAAGACCCAATATGACCATCAATTAAAAATATATCCCGCCGATTCGCTCGGTTACTGTCACTTTAAAACCAACGCGCTTTTTGACGGCGCCGGCTGGAAAGGCTGTTCGGCGGGTATGTACAATATCGGAATTGAGGCCAGCGGGAACGTGAAGGGTTGTTTGTCACTGCAAAGCGATGATTTTATCGCGGGTAATGTAAGGGAACGAAGCCTGGTCGATATTTGGTTTGATGATCAAGCTTTCCGGCATACCAGGCAATATAATACCCAATTGATGGAGGGAGCCTGCCGGGAGTGCTGCGATGCCCAGACCTGCAAAGCCGGGTGTTT
>JBJKPO010000511.1:0-7693 GCA_046706235.1 Bacillota bacterium
TAAGTAATTAAAAAGTGTTACTCGCACAGACTCCTAGAAAAATACCGGTTGAAATGCCTCTGAAGAGCGTAAGACTTTACCCGAAACGGTAAAGTCTTACGCTTGAACAATTCACCATAATAATCAACTGCCGTTCACCGCGGTCGTAATCCGGTTGAAAATATCCGCTAATCCACCATTCAATGCAACCAGCGCCGCTATCAACACCACCGCTACCAGGGCGATGATTAAACCATACTCAACCATTCCTTGCCCGGCTTCTTCCTTAAAAAATCGCCGCCACATATTTATCACTCCTTGTTTTTTAATTTCATTTGGAAAAACCCAATTTAACCTTATCAATAAACTTCATAATTATTTGCCATATTCAGTTTAATACCACCTCCCGGAAATAAAAAGTTTACCTGGGATTTCCTTTGCTTGCTTCGATCATATCACGCCCCAGGTAAACCTTATATCCATCATCGGTATCATTTTGATTAGGACCCCGGTCCTATTTTGAGACTAATCCCTCCCGGTATGCATATATCGCCACTTGAGTGCGATCTTCCAATCCAGTTTTGCGGAGAATACTGCTGACATGATTTTTAACGGTTTTTTCGCTGATAAAAAGCTGTTTGGCAATTGTTTTATTGCTGTCGCCGCTGGCAATATAATTGATAATTTCCAACTCACGCTGGGTTAAGCCTAGCTGTTCATGTAATTCAAGTTGTTTATCTTCCGGTGAAATTTCCCTGAACCCGGTTAAGACCTTCGAAAGTAAGCAAGGCTGTATGAAAGCTTCTCCCCGGGCTACAGTCCGAATAGCATTATATAGGGTATCGGCATCGATATCCTTTAGAATATATCCTGAAGCCCCGGCCTTAATCATGTTGGATAAATAATGCTGATCGGCGTCAATGGTTAAAGCCAGTATTTTAACGGCGGGAACTTTTTGTTTAATTTCGGCGGTGAGTTCAATTCCGCTTTTCCCTGGCAAGTGAATATCCATCAGAACTACATCCGGTTGTAAAGCTAAAACCTTCTCAATCACCTCATCACCGTGTTCCGCCTCCCCCACGATGCTGAAATCATCTTTTAATCCAAGTATTTGCTTTAGACCCTGCCGGACTAAAATGAAATCTTCCACAATCATTAGTTTAATTGCCGACATCACACATTACACCTCTAATTTAATAATTCGGCATAGTTTGTATAAAACTTTAATTTATGTTAACCCAGTGGTTGTTTGCTTTTATAAACGGATAATTTTATTATTTTTCTTGATTTTTTCAGCTTATGTAGTTAATTATTGGTAAATAAAACCTTGAATTTTAATCTGTTTTCTTGCCATTTTTGCAAGAAGTTCCGGGATAAAAAGACTATTCGTCAATTATTAATTTAATTTGTATTCTTTGTATACATATCAAAGGTTTGCCATTTTCGATCACAATCACGCTGAAAAAAATAAAAAAATCCGTAAAGAATCCTGAGAAACCTACCGAATATTTACCTAGCAGCATACAAAACTTAACTATTTTTGGTTACGAAAAACTACATTAAAAAATTAAGGAGGCGTGTATTTTGACAAAAGCGGAACTCATCGACAAAGTAGCAAAAGATGCCGGATTAACCAAAAAAGACTCCGACAGAGTGATTGACGCCGTTACCGGCGCAATCAGAGGAGCGCTTGCCAAGGGTGACAAGGTGACATTGGTTGGGTTTGGAAGTTTTGAAGTGAGAAAACGAGCGGCCCGAAAAGGGCGTAATCCGCAAAACGGAAAGGAAATCAATATTCCCGCCCGTAAAGTTCCGGCATTTAAAGCCGGCAAAGCCTTAAAGGATGCCGTAGGTAAAAAATAATAAAATTAAAACGGAAGGCGATGATTCAAATCATCGCCTTCCGTTTTAATTAATGAACTCCAGAATAATACCGGCAATCCGCCCGGTATCGTCGGGGGCGAGAATATCTCCCGCCAATACGTGGCTTTCGGGATTTTGACTATCGGTGATCGGTACAATCCGTTTTACGGCTGATCCAAACCGGGTGTAAGCTCGCTCCACCTCTTGCGGATCGACTGTTTGATCATTAGGCGAATAGATTACCAACACCGGTTTTTTAACCGTTTCCAATTTGGACTTCCGCACCAGTTTAAACAAGTTAACCGGCGTCAACAATGCCCGGGTAGGATGACGCATCGTCCAAAAACGGGCCTGTTGTGGATTCTGAACCGTCCATTGGTATTCCGGCCCCCGAACCAGAGTTGCCAATTGATAACCCCACGGCCAGGTCAGGATTTCCGAATTTGGATCGCGCGGTTTATAGCAGGGCGATATCAAGATGTAAGCTTCAACTTCGTCACTGCCGGGTTGCATCGCGTGCCAGGTGGCTAAAGTACCGCCGGTCGACGTTCCAATCACTATCACTTTTTCTCCCAGCCGTTTGCCGATTTCCACCGCTTCGACGGTATCGTTCATCAGATCGTTAATACTTGTTTGGGCTAATGCTTCACCGGTGCGCCCATGCCCCGTCAAACGGGTATAGAAAAGATTGGCGCCTAAACTCGCCGCCAGTTGCTCGCTAAGTGGCGCCGTCTCTTGCCGCGTCGCCGAAAAACCGTGCAAATAGACAATCGACAGCGGAGTTTTAGTCTTGGTGGGATTGGCCCAAATGATGGTTTTTTCCGTTTCCGGAATAATATCGGAAAACCTCGCTTCCGACTCGGCCAGATAGCGATCCAGATCCGGCGGTAAGTTAAAGGTCTTTGGCTTGAAATCGAGATTGGGACGAGGGCCGAGTAGAAATAAAACGATTAGAACCATTATTATAACTATAAATATAAACATATTTATTATCACATCCTTGGTTTTTTTATTGCAGATTACAGATTCAAGATTACATAGATTACAAGTATCGATTGCAGTTTTCATGTAAAAATCCGGTTTAAAATTTTGGCTCTGTCCTGGATAAATGTTGAGGAATTTGTATGTAATTCTGTCCACTGAAACCCCACGGCGGAGATTAAGGCTAAGCCGGTATCAACAATTGTTTAAAACAAAGCTAAAATTTAAGATCAAGGATTGGATACTAACATAACTTAATTATATATTTATGTCTTTAGTTTGATTTTTAATCCATGATTTATAATTATATTGGAAACTGGCGTCTTTGGAAATGACTATTTTGTAAATACTTAATAAAACCGGCGCCTTTTTGGGATATTGATTTCGTGTGTTGCTCCAAATAGCTGAAGGTTTTTTCATCAATGTATTATATTTTTGATTGTGGAGGTTTTGGGCTTACGATACCGGGTTTGAGTAAAAGCCCGATCAATGTAACGAAGTCTATTTTATCCGACGTAATTTAATATCGAATTCCTGATCCAAATCATTGACTTTCTTTTTGATTTCCATTTGTTCCATAGATAGATCCTGAATTATTAGTTTTAAGTTTTGATGACCGGAATCATTTTTATCCAGCTTTTGTTCTATTTTATCAAACCGCCGGTTCATCTGGTCGCGAAACGTATCCAGTCCTTCACCGAAGGTGTTGAATTGAGAGCGTTGCTGTTTCAATAAAACATCAACCTCCCGCATAATATCGCCTTTAGTTTCATTAATATGGCTAATGATTTTAGTAACCAATTCTTCTAATTCCATAAAAATCTACTCCTTACTTCTGAATTCTATCACACTTTTATCCCGATTACTATCGGTTCCGATCTAATCAAAAAATTGTATGAACGGCATAAATCACTCAAATACAATATGGCAATGAATATTTCAGAGCGCTGGCAATCGGTAGCAACTTTTGTTCGAGGAGATGTTGGGCTTGCGATTCCGGGCATAGATAAAGCCCGACCACTTCGTTATCGTTGAAACGAATTTTATCCAGGCTGGCGGTGGTGATTTCTCCCACATACACATCACGCCACTCGGTATTGTAAAAGTTATCTTTCGGGCGTTCTTCGTGACTTTCATATCCTTTTTTATAATCAAGTTCCCCATTTCTTAAATCGGCTTTGGTAATTCCCAATTCTTCTTCCATTTCCCGGTAAGCCGACACTAGAGTGATTACCGGACCCCGGCCGATAACGTGCCCTCCCACGGAAATATCCAAATGCCCTGGGGAATCGGATTTGGTCCAGCTCCGTACTTGCAGCACAAAAACTTTTCCCAAACCAGGACTTTGCCATTGTAGCAGAACATGGACACTTTTATGGCGTAAACCTACTAGATGACAAAACCACCGGGGAGCGCTCAAATCAAGAAATTCACCCTTATTATTCACCAAAGTGAAGGACTCGTCTTTTTCGTTTTTGCGGAGCAACTCTTTTCGATCTTTAATTTCCGCCAATAAACGATCAAGCTGATCTTGCGTAACACTATCTCCATGATTTAATTGTTTACGAATCGAATCCAGTTTTTTTGATATCATTATTCAGCACTCGCTTCTTTTTTATAAATCTCATAGCTTATTATTGGCCCCCAATTGCCATTTACTAGTTTTGCGACTTTTATAATCTTTAAATCTAATTCCGATGCCTTATTTTTATATACCCTTGCCCTGAACAAAGCTTCAAAATCTTCGTCTCCGACCTTCTCGCGAAGCGATTTAATAAGTTCTCGATTTGCCACTAATTTCATCGCTGCTTCAGTTCCAAATCCATGATTTCCCGCTAAGATTAGAATTTTATTTTTTCTGTTCCCATCAAAAGGATTGGTAATTCGCAACAATATACCGTAATCTTCTTCTATTTCATTCGAAGACTTTTTGTCATTTGTTGGAAGATATGAACCATTTTCTGTCTCAATGTATTTTTCTCCATTTTCAACAATAAACCGAAACGGTGGATCACATTTAGTCATAATTTTCTTGCATACAAGATTGGCATGCGGTGAACCTAAGACAATTAAGTTTTGATTGAGAGAGAATTTCGGTATAATAAAGTCATTTGACTCTTTGATAATAAAACCATCTTTTTCAATCGGTAGATCCGGTATTTTATACATCTCTGGTTTTTCATTGAACTGACCAATGAAAACTCCACCATGAACTACTTTTATTTTATCACTTACCAGGTTTAATTCATGTTGAAATTTTAAAAATGCATCAAGTTCGTTATAACTCACCAGCGCAGTATGTCCGGACCCTTTTACAGGCTGTCCGTTTTTATATTCGATGGGCATTTTAGCGGAAAGGACAACATAAAAATTTCCGTTTGGATCCCTTTGGTTTAAAAATAAATTCCAAAATGCCGCAAAATCAATAATTGCAGAGAGTTCATCAATCAATTTATTTACTTGATCTTCACTTTCAAGTATACAAGCCTGACACATATTAAGTATATCATTAATATCCTTAATCTCAACGTTCAGTAATACCGGAATAATTTCCTTCTGTAATGCCCATGCGGCGCCTAATTCTAAATTCAACCACTCACTATTTATTGATCGAGGCGTAATCAAAAAATGATATAAGTTGATTGCTTGAGTGCTTCATTAATTCCACCTAACCATCGTTCGCCAGATTTAAGGCTTTTATCCGATTTAAAACACCGAAGACCCCTATTAGTAAGTTTATAATATAATTCATTGGCAAAATAATTATCTCCTGTAGAATGACTTAAGAAAATATCATATTTTTCTTTCATGTTTCAGACTTCGCCTCCTGTATTTTTATTATACGAATTTTAGCGGTAAAGGTCCTGGGGGATGATGTTGGTCCCGAAATGATAATGGACAGCCCCGATATTGACGGATTTAATATTAGTGATGTCGTGAACGATGTTTTTTTGCGAAACTGTTTCGGTAAATTAACTCTGGTTTTTTTCATTTTAACTTTCTCTCATAAATGATTCGGCTAATTTCCACTTATTTCGCGAGAGTCGGAATATTTCCTTTTTTTCGTCAACTAAAAGGCATTTTCCTATTTATTATAAAAATGATTATCCATTTAGATAAGGTTTCTGACAAAAAATTGCTGGTGATAAAAGAAAATAAGCCTAAAATCAGACCCTTTGTCCCTGGAAGGGATAACCACCATCCTTCGTAGTAATAAAAAACTTGAAAGATTCTTCAGGTTGTTAAGTATAGCCTCACGGAGGATAAGATTTTAGGCTTCTATGACCGGTGGTTACCCATTCGGCATGTTTACAATGCCGTATCCAGGGGCAAGGGGTCTGCAATTAGACCAGCGAAGATTGTTCCCTTCATGCATATAATCTGTAATATTCAATCTGTAATTTAACCTGAATCCGGCAAGTAACTTCAAAGTATTTCTAAAAATGGACTTGCCGGATTCAGTAGATGAACCCGATCCGGCCAATTTTTCTTTGTATTTAAAAGAAAATTTAAATGTACTTGCCGGATCGAGGTTTAAGTAATAAACGTAAAATTAGTTTGCAACGCCTTAATATCCAATTCCATCTTTGTTTTAAACGGGTGGACCAGCGAACACATGTAATCTTTGCCGATAGTAAAAGAGATAACCTTATATTGAGCGAAATTTTTATAATAGCTTACCAGATAATCCCCGTGAGTTTCAGTTTTAGAGATTTCAAAAACCTCAAACGGCGTCATTAAGCCGGTCTTTAAAACTTTGGACAGCGCTTCCTTGGCGGTCCACAAAAAGGTAAGCCCGGTATTATAAGAAAAAGGCAATAAATAAAGCCGTTCTTTTTCAGGCCCGGTTACATGCCGTTCGAGAGCTTCCCGGTTCTTTTCGTGAATCTTTTCGAGATCAATCCCCAAGGGATGGGCCTCGGGAAAGGCGAGCGCCGCGCCGAAGTCATCGCAATGCGTAATGCTGGCCTGGATATTTTGATGATGGGTCGCCACAACCGGCTGGGTAAAAATTCCCGATTTAATAAAAATACTTGATAAATCGGTGATGCCGGTCAATGCGGCCACCGCTTTTTTAGCGGCAAAGCGTCCCATCAAATAACTCCGCATCCGTTTCTCGAATTTCAGGGTTTGGTAATGCTCGCGTTCCCGCGGATGCAAATATTGGATGGTCGCTTCATAGTCCGTCCAATTGGAAAAATAACAAAAACAGGCGCCCGCGTTAAACGTCTCGTCGGGCCGGACTAAATCAAACCGTTTTGTATGGATACAATGCTCCTGCATCTTGGATCGGCCGCTCCCGTATTTATGACATATCATTGAACCCTTATGCTCGCGCCACTTTGTTTTTAAGCAATAACCAGCATAAAAAGGCGCTAAGCAATGTAGTTAAGGCGGAAACCATAAAGAATGGTTGATATCCTAATGCTTTAATAATATAACCGCCCAATAAGGCCATCAAGGCAAAACTGGCGGCTTCGGCGGAAAATACCGACCCGGACATCAACGAACGCCATTTTTCGGGAGTGAGTTCCTGATGCAAGGGAGTAAAGGACGCCGAAGCGATAACATTAGCCCCTGAAATCAAGATAAAGGATACCGATGCAGCGATTAGACTGCCGGACAAGGCAATCGGCACGGTAAAAACGGCTGATAAAAGTGAAATCCAGATCACCAGTTTAAATTTACTCGACCGGGAGACCAGTAAGGGGGTTAATAATGCCAGCGGCGCCGGTTCGATCCGGCTAATCGAGGTCAAGATCCCGATTACTCCCGTGGAAATCTTTAAGGCACTGTCCAGATAAATATTGAAAAATACAAACAAGGCATAGAACGAGGAGATTCTTAATATCGTTAAAACGAACATGAT
>JBJKPO010000512.1:0-4116 GCA_046706235.1 Bacillota bacterium
AAAAAATTTCAATAACCGGACGGAACCGATTCCGCTGGTTACCGACTCCGAGTTACAGCGCCTAACCATGCCGGTCATTCTGTTTGTGGGTGAAAAAGACATTATGCTTCATTCGGCTAAGACCGCCCAACGGCTGGAAAATCTGCTGTCAAACGCCGCTATCAATGTTTTGCCGGGGGCCGGGCATTCTCTGATCAACCTAACCGATAAAATAATTGCTTTTTTAAAATAATGATTATACAATCAAAGAGGCTGTCTCGAAAAGTTAAAAACTTTTGGGACAGCCTCTTTTAACAAAGAAACCCTTGGTTACGGCTTTATTATTTTGGTTGAATCCGGTTATCGATAGCAGCGGTTATGCTTTGGCCGGCTTTTACGGCCTCGATCCAAATATCCCTGATTAAAACATGAGTGTCGATATAAGTTTTAGCGACCACTGGATCGGCAAATCCGAGAAAACCGTCGCCGCCGGTGCCCAGAAAATTATTGGTCGCCACCAAATACGTGGCATCAGGATCAACCGGCGTGTCCCCGGGTTTTTTCATCATGGCCAAAACTCTTTCCAGGCTCGGTTGGGCGGGGTCATATCTAAAGGAGATCCCGGCTAGTTGAACTCCCTTGCCGTTATCACCGCTTGTTCAAGTACGGTTTTAATCTGAGCCCCGGTCATTTTTAAAGTGACCAGGGTATTGTCAAAAGGCATCAACTGGAAATTTTCAGTTTCAGATATCTTTGCCCGCTGCTCCCGGCCACGCCGAGTGGAATACCGTTTGGAAACTCCTGGTGATCTACAATTCCGATAATCCCGATTTCAATCTATTTCTAATCACCAGTCCCGCTAAAACGGCGGGATTGATGAAGGTTGAACCATACCGGATCTCATAATGCAAGTGCGGCCCGGTGGCAACTCCGGAATCCCCCGAAAAAGCAATGACCTCGCCACGGCTAACCGACTCGCCAAGATTGACAACGATTTTACTAAGGTGGGAGTAAGTTGATGTTAAGTATTTATGTTTGATTTCAACATAGTATCCGTATCCGCCATTCCATCCGGCCATGACTAACTCACCAACCGCCGTGGCTACTATAGGAGTTCCATAGAGACTGTCAATATCAATCGCACTATGGAACGCGTTCTTTTTTAATATAGGATGGTATCGCATACCAAACGAGGCAACGGCCGTATTCCTAACCCCCTGCTCCGGCCACAAGGTGGGAAATTCAAGTACTGAATTCTTTGTTCGATATTGGTGGCCCCCATTGCCTACGCTATTTTCAATATGGAAGGAGTGCTCCGTAAACTCCGAATTATTGCCAATAAATGAGTAGCATAAGTACTGGGCAATACCCCCGCTTCCAAAACTCGATCATCGCAGGCCAATTCCCGGTTGATTTTTAATATCCATAGTGATATCCAGACCAACGGATTGAACCAATAAACCATCGCGGCCAAAGTGGCGACGCTTTGGCGCAGATTATCGTAACGTTTGATATGCGACAACTCATGAAGTAATACCACCCGGCGCCGTTCAGCAGGCCAGTCGACCGCTGATTCCGGCAACAGGACAACCGGTTTGAACCACCCGAGGGCCACCGGAATCTGGAACGTGGTTTGCATTTTCAAGGTCACGGACAAATTCAGCCCGATTCCGGCTTTAAGTTCGTCAAGCAATTCCAGCCATTCATCATCGGTAATCCGATAGACATCCCGGTACAGCCGGTGAATTCCTCCGTTGCCCGCCCGTATCTTTCGATTGGCAAATCTTCTCTCAAATTATTAAGGGACTGCTCAACATCCATTATGAACCAGTGATAAACGGCATCATCAAAGTCGATGGGGTTGAATGTATCCGATTGTTCATCATAAAATACATTGTCCATTTCAAAGTCGTAATGAAAAAGACCGTAGTTGTGTTGATCCGCTTATGGTTTATATACTGTTAAAATAAATTCTTCACCTGACTCTTGTAAAAACGGCTCTTTCGCTCCCACTTCCTTCATAGTTTTAATGATCATGGGTATGCCCCTGCCCAGTTGGTCAATGTATCTGAGGTTTTCCATATATTTAACCAGAAACGGATTCCTGGCAAAAGAGATCCCTATCTTCATTTTTTCGATGGTTACTGTATTGGGCAATTTGCCGGGGCTGTGAAACTCAATCCGATCGTCAAACATAAAGATCCTGATTTTGGATCCGCTAATACTGTAATTACGATGAACCAGCGTATTCACAATGGCCTCCCGCAGCACCAGAAACGGATATTCTTCCTTTTCCGCGCGTTTCATCCCGTTAATCACCGAGGGAGAAGTCATGTTAATCTTTAAGACCACCATGATCTGATCGGCTAGATCCTGAATTCTTCCCGTCAGAACTTTTTTGTCGATTAATTCATCCGTGATCTCCACCCCTTTGAAGTGAGCAAAACTGATTCCATTCTGAGGCAGCTTTCTTTCCGTATCCCTACCGAACACTAACAGCCCTCCGACGGTGCAAAGTAGTTTTCGCTCGCCCGCGTGGGCGCTGTCGTCCTCCGTCATAATATCCGCATTAATTAGAATTCGTTCCATTGCTTCTTTACTTTCTTCATAAAGGTCAAAAGCGTTATATTTCAGAAAATAATCTCTCACCACTTCCAAACTCAGGTCTTTAATTGAAGAATCCGCCAGTGGCGATATATCGAAATGCAAAGCGCCATTTGCTTCAAATAGTCTTAATAGTTCTTCTCTGGAAGCAATTCGTTTGGTAGTTCCGACCCTTATATAGTATTTATGGTCCGTAGTGTAATAGGGTTTATTTAAACCTTTGCCTATTGTAACCACCGCAACCGCTTTTCCGTTGATGTCCACACTTTGAAAGCCGGGAGAAATATTAGGAATACAATTATTCCGACAGATATTCATGATTTTCTCTTCAATCGAGTTATCGGAAACACCCTTGATGTTACCATCATCATCTACTCCGATAAAGATCATGCCGCCTTCGGAGTTTGCAAAGGCAACAATTTCTTCAGCCAACTCCTTGGCTTTGATGCCTTCTTCCTTAAATTCGTAGTATGAGTTTTCACCATTGCTAATTATTTCGCTTAGCTTTTCAGGTCGCATGGAAAATCTTCCTTTATAGAGATTACACTACCAGTCCTAGTTTATCATATTTTCATTCCTTGTCTATTAGTCCGGGTATAATACATTGTCATTTTGAACCCCGATGCTTATCTTCCGCGATAATAACAAATTAATGACCGCGATGCCGGTAGCGGCCAGGAAAACGTATTTATACCCCAGGCTCGCCCATAACAATCCGCCGCAAAAAGGGATTGACATGGCCACTACATGATCGAAGCTGGTTCCGGCCGATAAGGTGGGAGTAAGGTCGTCCGGTTGAACGGCGATTTTTTTCACATAGGTCGAACGGGCCATTTCCACGGCATTCATGGAATTATCACTTATATAACAAGCCGCGATAATGACCACGGCAATGCCCGGCGCCACCAGGTCCGCCGCGAAAGCGTACCCCATGCAGATAATAATCAAGATAATTGCCTCGGTGGAAAGGACAAACCGCTCACCCAGTTTGTCGATGGCGTTGCCGACCATGGTCCTGGTCAGGATACTCACCATGGCGATGATCACTCCCAATACAGCAAATACCGGCGGCGTAACATGATACGCCTTGATAAGCACCCAGGGGGCAAAGGTCAGGAAAATTTGCTTGCGGGCGCCGTTCACCACGCACAGGGTATAATAAAGCAGATATTTTTTACGGAAAACAAATCGCACTTTTCTAATAGCCGGTCTTCGAGTATTCATCAATCCCAGGAAGAAAGCGGCGCCGACATAAAAAAGGGCGGCAATGACGAACGCCAGATGATAAGTGAGTCCTAAGAACTTAAATCCCAGCCAGACGACGGCGTAACCGATAATCGTCGCGGCCAGGTTATAGGCATTGAAACGCCCCAGCCGCATCCCGTATTGTTCTTGTTGCGAAAGCGACATGCCAATCCCGGGGGCAATCGGCATAAAAATGTGAGTTCCGAGGCTTAGCGTCATCATCCAAACCAGCATACTTGCAAAGGTAGGGGAAAACAAACCCAAACCCAGCATACCGGCTGCCGCCGC
>JBJKPO010000513.1:0-3551 GCA_046706235.1 Bacillota bacterium
TTAATACAGATCAATCCTAAATAAATATTGATATGAATTTAATGTAATTTTAAAAGGACAGGTGAGGATGGTGTGAGATCATACAAGTTTCAAGAAAATGATGCTGGATTCCAGACAAGGCGGCTTATTCGGGATTGGAATCGCTTTAACCTTTATGATCGTTTTTAATCGAATACCACTGGACCCAATGACTTTATTAAGTAATATTGTGGTAGGCTTTGGATTGGGCTTTATAATTACACTCGGTAACAGGGTGGTCTTTATGATGTTTGGATTAATTTATTCCAAGTTTTACAAGCTAATTTGGTTGCAGATGTTGGTAAGTTATTTTGTCAATGTTTTATTATTTTATGTTGGGGTTACTTTGGTTAATTTAGTATTTTATTTAGAGATTTTTAAACAAAATTTCATTTTTAATTTAAGTTTGGGAGTAGGCATCGGTTCATCAATGGTTACGCTCTTTTTTATTTATAAAAGAGAAAAAGAAGAAAAATTACGGCTGGAAAAGGAAAACAAGGAACTAGCGGTTATCACGGAGCGGAACCGGATCGCGCGGGATTTGCATGATTCGGTATCGCAAAATTTATTCGGAATCAGTTTAAACTTAAATACGATTCAATACTTATTAGAGCAAAATCCCTTAAAAGCTAAGAAAATGCTAAATCTGGTTCGGGAAATGATTGAGGAGACTCAAACCGAAATGCGGCTGATGATTTATGAATTAATGCCGGCGGCGTTAACTGAAAAAAAATTATTTGAAGCCGTGGAAGGATGCTTAAGTTTATTTCGGGTGCGTTACGGTCTGAAAATCAATTATCAAATACATGGCAAGGATGAACTTCTTGATAGTCAAAAACAGATCATTTTATATCGTGTTTTACAGGAGTCTTTGAATAATATAGTAAAACACGCCAAGGCTACTTTAGTTAAAGTTAACCTGGAGATTTCAGCCGGATGCGGTGAGTTAATGATTGAAGATAATGGCCAGGGCTTTGAATATAGAAAAGATATCCGGCAAAATCATTTGGGGATCAGCGGGATGGAGGAACGGATTAATCAATTACACGGAGAATTCAAAATTATTACCGGGAATGGAAAAGGGACAATTGTACGGGCCAGAGTTTAATTTTTTCACCACATTACGAGCTAACAGGATAGCTATAATAATAATGGCGGGGATACCCCGCCATTTGGTTACTTTGTTTATTAATTACAACGAGCTGATGAATTGGAAGATATTATTTTCTTATAGCGTTTATATTCTTCCTCGCTGATAAATCCGTAACTATAGTGAAATTCGATACTGGATGTGTTTATTTTTAATATCGCTTCCTGGCCGTTTCGAATGGCGTCTTTCAAAATTTGAACCTGGCCCGGATCGATGATTACGATTGGAATTTTATTGCGCAGATTGGTTTCAAAAAGTTTTTGAACATTAGAGGTAATTTCCCGGTGGGTTTTATCTTCGAAGCACTCATAAACAATGCCGTTGGTGTTGTATAAAACCTTCATGTCGGTAAACATAACCAATACTCCTTGGTAAATAGTTATTTAAAGATCGTGAAGTTAAAATGATTTACCATTAATAATAATCCAGTCGTTACCTGATGTCAAGAGGATTTGGGTTGGGAAAAATTTTTTTTTATTTTTGAAACAAATTGAAGCGGATTGGTATAAATTATTTATATTCACACCCGATGATAAATATGACTTATACATGATTGAAAGGGAGTGAAGCGGGTGATGCGGAGTATTCCAGCAGTTTTGATGTTGTTGGGGACATTTCTCCCGAATTTTTTGATAAGCGCGGCCGGTAACGCCGGTCAATCCGCTTTGCCATTAAACTTAATGCCGGTACCGGCTAAGATTGATTATGAAACAGGGAAGCTAAGAATTACAATTAATTTTAAAGTTTCAATATCGGAGATTAACTCTCCCCGGCTAATACCGGGTATAGTTCGAATGTTATCGCGGCTGTCCGGAAGAACCGGCTTGTTTTTAACTCCGCCACAAATTGCCGGACCCGATGATAAGCCTGGAGCCGTGCTTCAAGTAAGCTGTGAACGGGTTGGCAGGCTGGAATTATCCGAGAGTGAATCGTACACCTTAAAGGTAACCCCCCAAAAGGCTTGTTTGAACGCGGTTACAGATCTGGGAGTGCTTCATGGGCTTGAGACTTTTTTACAGCTGTTAGCGAGTGACGAGCAAGGTTACTATATTCCAGCGGTCACAATTGATGATTTCCCCCGGTTTCCTTGGCGCGGTTTAATGATCGACAGCGCCCGGCATTTTCAACCGGTTGAGGTAATCAAACGAAATCTGGACGGTTTGGCCGCGGTAAAATTGAACGTATTTCATTGGCACTTAACCGATGATCAGGGTTTCCGGGTCGAGAGCAAACAGTGGCCCCGGTTGCATCAAATGGGTTCTAACAATTTATATTATACCCGGGAACAAATTAAAGAAGTCGTTTCCTATGCGGCTACTTTAGGCATCAGAGTGGTGCCGGAGTTTGATTTACCTGCTCATTGTACCGCTTGGCTGGTGGGATACCCGAAATTGGCAAGCACTCCAGGGCAATATAGTATTGCGGAGCGGTTTAAAATCTATAAAGCAACCATTAATCCCGTCAAGGAAGCTACCTACCAATTTTTGGATAAATTTTTCGCTGAAATGGCTGATTTATTTCCTGATAATTATATCCATGTCGGGGGTGATGAAAATATTGACGATTCGTGGGATCGAGTTCCGGAAATCGTCAAATTCAAGCAATACAATCACTTGAAAAATAACCACGACTTACAAATATATTTTCATAACCGGTTGGCGGCGATTCTTGCCAAATATCACAAAAAGACCATCGGCTGGGATGAAATCCTGGACCCCGGACTGGAAAAGGAAACTGTAATTGAGTCATGGAGAGGTAAGGAACGGCTGCTGAGTGCCGTCCGGGCGGATTTAACCTGTATCTTGGCCAGTGGTTATTACATTGATTTATTACAATCCGCTGAATATCACTACCGGAACGATCCGATCCCGGAAGGAGTTCCCTTGAGCGACTCCCAAATGAAACTGATTTTGGGAGGCGAAGCGATGATGTGGGGTGAATTCGTCGGTCCGGAGACAATCGATTCCCGTATTTGGCCCCGGACGGCGGCTATCGCGGAAAGGCTTTGGTCGCCTTCCAATATTCGGGATATTGACGATATGTACCGCCGCCTGGATATTATCAGTATTCAATTAGAGGAATTAGGTCTGACTCACGAAAGAAACTATTTGATGATGCTGCGCCGCTTAACCGGTAATCGGGATATTGAGGCGTTAAAAAATTTGGTGGATGTGGTGGAACCGGTCAAGGATTATAAACGCCATCAAAAAAAGCAGTATACAATCTATTCACCATTAACCCGGGTTGTGGACGCGGCCCGGCCCGATGCCAAAGTAGCCCGGGATTTCCGGCGCCTGGTCCGGCAGTTGTTGGCAAATAAATTACTTGATGAAAATAAGCTGCAAGAGGCTAAAACATGGTTGCTATTATGGAAAAACAATCA
>JBJKPO010000514.1:0-5377 GCA_046706235.1 Bacillota bacterium
TCCCCGATCTCCTGCTTAACCCGGCCGGGATCGGCGCTGGGCAAGTCTATTTTATTAATCACCGGAATGATATCCAGATTATGTTCCAGGGCGAGATAAAAATTGGCGATGGTTTGGGCTTCTACCCCCTGGGTTGAGTCCACCACCAGTAATGCGCCGTCGCAAGCCGCGAGCGACCGTGAAACCTCATAAGTAAAATCCACGTGACCGGGAGTGTCGATTAAGTTTAAAATATATTTTTCGCCGTTTTCGGCTTGCTACTCAATTCTTACGGCTTGCGCCTTAATCGTAATTCCCCGTTCCCGCTCGAGATCCATGGAGTCCAGGACTTGTTCGGTCATCTCCCGTTCGGTTAAGGCCCCGGTAAACTCCAGTATGCGATCCGCCAAGGTGGACTTACCGTGATCGATATGGGCAATAATACAAAAATTACGGATATTGGTTTGAATCAAGCGTATACCTCCGTTATAATCTAAACGAACTTGCGAAAATGCTTAAACAGGTCAATCGTACGATTAAAAAACCAGTCAGGTATACCTAATAATTGAACCGCGTCATAAAGAAATTTACCCGCTAAAACAATTAAAAATAAACCGCAGCTAATAATCAGCCAACGATAGATATGCTCGGAGATGAAATCGCGTCCCTTGGAAATTGCCGCCGCAACAAGGCTATACCAGGTAAGATCGGTCAGTTCATGAGCGATATAAAAAACGATAATCCCTAGCCAACCAAGTTTTAACGACTGGGTCATAATACCCAGCCCGATTACCGCCCACCAGATTAGAAAGTAAGGGTTGGAAAGAGAGATCACGATACCGGCGACTACCGGATTCAGATTGACAATTGCCGGGGCGGTTTCACCGGAGGCCGCCTGTTCCTTGAATGCCGTATAACCGCCTTTGCTTTCCCTCCAGATTAAATCATAGCCCATCCATAATAACAGGATACCGCCCGAAATCCCCAAAATAATTCGCGTAACCGGCAGTTGCAAGTATCCGCCCAACCCGCCAAGCAAACCCAATATTAAAATCGCTTCCAGGATTGCATGCCCCAAAATCAATTGCGGGCCTACCCAGAAACCCCTTTTACAAGCTAATTGAATATCATAAGTTAATAATGGCCCCGGAACCAACGCCCCCGAAAAAGCGGCGCCGAATGATTGGATGAAAACGCCTAAAAGAGTCATTATTTGCCTCTGGAAAAATAGTTGGAAGTTAAAAGTTAAAAGTCGAATGTCGAAAGTCGAAGATCAAAAGAATAAAAATCGAAATCCAGAATGGTAAAAAGACATTAGACCTTTGATATTTAGACTTTAGACTGGTTTTTAAAAACATTGGACATTGGACCGATTTTTTTACTATTCACCATTCACCCATAATCTCCTGCAAATTAAAACAAATAACGGTGATTGTTTCTCAATGTCTTTGGACGGTTTATAGTTTAATTTTTAAAGTTGGCGCCGTATATATCGTAATAATGTGCCGGCCGCTTTGAATTTCCCATCTCCCCCGGGTATGTTTTATTTGCGCCGGAAATTTTAGCTGAACTTTTTCTGCCCAATGTCCGGCTTTGATTTCAATTCCAGAAGAAATCACCCGGCACTTTATCCCGCTATGATCTTCGGTAAGCATTATCCCCAGGTTATTCAAAGCCAAGTATAGCCCCGCTCCCAATAGAATAAGAGCGATAATCATAATCGCCAACATTTTGCATAGAGTCTTCATATTTTCATTTCCTTTAATAAATTATCAAGCGCGGAGCCGGGACTAAACTCTTTTTATCCTGCGAATCACTTGTTGTTGTTCCAAAACCTCAATCAGGATATTTATAATCCGGTCAAAATCATTTAAATAACGTTCGAAAGAGTCTTCCCATGTTAGCCGGAATAATTCGCGATGATCGCAACTTCGTTTTTCAAGGATAAAGGACTTTATTTCCCGTGAAAACTTAAAAAAATAATTTTGTAAAACATCCTGACATTGTTCCGGAATACTAAAGTACAAGTTATTTTTTATCCTGGTTCCGGTGATATCAGAATTAATAATAGTTGCATTTACTCCTATCAATATATACCGCGGGTCACAATCCAAAACCGGCGCAATCACTTTTTCCCAATCTCGGCTAACTGCTATAGGAACCGGATTTACTTTGGAAAAAACCGCTTCAAAACTTGATTTCCATTGTTCAATAAAAGTTTTTAAGGGCCCGGAGCATTCTTCTTCCGGAAAACAAAAAATTAATTCCGGCGCGGCTTTGTTGGTAAAAGCCGGAATTGTATTATCGTTTCGCAAATTCTCAACCAGTTCCGCCAACCAGTCCAATGCATATTTTCCGGTTTGGGCCACCGGATCGGATTGACTGGAGTATGTAGGTTCCTGGGTTTTAGGAACCATCGGGCTATTTCCCCTTTTCCCCATCGGTCCTAGAAAACCCAAAATAAAACAAACCAGGCCGTAAAATAAAAATAAGTAAATCCAATTTTTGGGGTTTATATAAATCATTTTTACTCCTCCTGGGAGAGAAGTATGAATGGTTAACCGGTTTTAGAACTTTATTATTCTCACACTTCACATTTAGTTCTTCACCCTTTATCAATCAGTTAAGATACCGGAATACTTCTTCCGGGCTTACCCCGGGGTGCAAAGCGATGTTTAAGGCCCCGGAAATCACCCGCGCCAGGTCCTCAATCATCACGTCGATTTCCTTGGGGGTCACGATTAAACTGTTTAAATAAGGTGAAAGCACCCGCCGGATTACTCCGGAGTTGTCAAATGTTTTTGGATTGGCCGGAGAATGTGCGCCGCGATTTAATTCATCCAATGCGTCCCGGACAATGGTGGCGGCCTCAACCACAGTCGGGACTCCAATGGCGATTACCGGGACCCCCAGAGTTTGAGGAGTGATCCCGATTCGTTTATTCCCCAACCCGGAGCCGGGATGAATCCCGGTATCGGCAATTTGAATGGCGGCGCCCATCCTGCCGGTGGTTCGGGACGCTAAGGCGTCGATAACAATAATAAATTGTGGCCTAATCCGCTCAACTACTCCCATCACAATTTCGCCGGTTTCTAGGCCAGTGATTCCGAGCACTCCCGGGGCCAAAGCCGCCACCGGACGAAGCTGTCCTTTTTTTTCCGGTGGAGTTGTTTCTAATAAATGCCGGGTTACCAAGATATGGGAAACAACTTTGGGGCCTAACGCATCCGGAGTCGCCCCCCAATTACCCAGGCCCACCACCAGGCAATGGTCGTCATCTTTCAGCCTCATTCGCGCAATAAACCCTTCGAGCTCTTTTGCGGCTTGAAAGGCAATCTTCTCGAGCCGGTCGCGGTTCCTGCTTCGCAAGCCTTCAGTCTCAATGGTTACATAGTAACCCGGCACCTTCCCGATATTTCTACCGGCCGCCTCGGTCAGGACATTTACCCGGGATATCGTCATTTCTCCCTGTTTTTCGGTTTCCGTCTTCAGTCCGTCCGGCTCGCGGCCCCCATCGCGTTCCAACGCCAGCTCCCGCGCTTCCAGCGCCAGGTCGGTATGAATTTCTCCGATTTTAATCAAGTCCGGTGACTCCATCCAATTACCTCCTTTAAAAGTATAGGTTAATTTTTATAATGACTATCCAGTTAGTTCAGGTAACTAAATCAGGTTTCCACTTGATCCGGTTCCATATCGGGAATAAGCATTTCAATCACGACCATTCCCAAATAAACAACCAACAACCCTAAAATCGGCAGCTTGATTCCGGTAAAAACCAACCGTACCAATACCAAAGCCGGTATTAATCCGCCGGCGCTTAGAAAACTCCGGACCTGTGGATTTATCCGCCGGCCAATGAGCCGCCGGAGCGAATAAGTAATTATTCCGATAATAATTGCTTCCAGTAGCATTAAGTACCGTCCGCCCGGCTGAAACCCCGATAACAGCAGCTTGGTGAATATTAACCAAAGCGCGGTAAGGATGATTCGCAAACTAAAGGTCATGACGATCTTTAGTTTTCCAAAAAAAACAAAATTTATTTTTAAGGATTTTCAAGGCTAACCTAACAAGTTCTTGCAAAACAACTTGGACCATGGTAAAATATTAAATGTCTTTTAAGGAGGTGAAGTTTTTGCCGAATATTAAATCCTCGAAAAAAAGAATGGTGATTTCCGCCGCGCGGCACCAGAATAATATGTCCAAACGCTCCGCGCTTAAAACCGCGTTGAAGAAAACCGCCGCTTCGCTTAATACCCAGGACGCGGCAGTTGCCGCGGTCGATCTGCGAAATTCCATTAAAATTTTAGATGAGTCCGTTACCAAAGGCATCATCCACAAAAACCAGGCGGCCCGGAGAAAATCAAGATTGACAAAAAAATTGAACGCTTTGGCGAAGTAGGTTAATAGGTTATAAAAAATATTGATATATAAAAAGGATCTTAAGCCGTGAAAGGTTTAGGATTCTTTTATTAACCATTCTATTGTCAAGCTCATTCCTTACTAAATCTCGATATAGCTACTAATTAGTCTCCAAAGCCCTGTCGGCATGATAGGAACTCCGCACCAGCGGCCCGGATTCAACATTTTTAAATCCCAGGGCCAGTCCGATTTCCCGGTAGCGCTGAAAAACATCGGGATGTACGTATTCCTGTACCGGAAAATGGTTCCGGGAGGGGGGCAGGTATTGCCCGATTATCGCCAGATCGCAACCGGTCGCGCGTAAATCCCGTAACACGGATATGACTTCGCTTTCGGTTTCCCCGAGGCCCGCCATGATGCCGGATTTAGTCCGGATCGCGGGATCGGAAGCCTTGACATTTTTAAGCAGTTCCAGGGAACGTTGATATGAGGCTTGGGACCGGACCGCGGGATAAAGCCGGGGAACCGTTTCGACATTGTGATTGATAATTTCCGGCTTGGCGGCGATTACCTTACAAAGCGCCGCGAAACCTCCTTGAAAATCGGGGATCAAAACCTCGATGGTTACGCCCGGATTCAAACGCCGCGTTTCGGAAACCACCGCCGCGAAATGACCGGCGCCGCCGTCGGGCAAATCGTCACGGGTGACCGAGGTAATTACCACATGCCGCAGCCCCAGTTCTCCAACCGCTTGGGCCATCCGTAGCGGTTCACCGGTGTCTACCGGTCCGGGAGGATGATTTTCGATATTACAGAAACGGCAATTCCGGGTGCAATATTTTCCTAAAATCATAAAGGTGGCCGTTTGCCGGTTAAAGCATTCCATCCGGTTGGGACAACCGGCCTCCCGGCATACCGTATGCAACGAAAACCGGTCAATGACATCTTCAACCCGGTGTTTAGCCGGTCCGGACCGGATTTTGATTTTTAGCCATTCCGGTTTTGACAAGCGTTCCAAAGCAGGTACTCCTTTGAAAAG
>JBJKPO010000515.1:0-9077 GCA_046706235.1 Bacillota bacterium
TTGAACCGGGAATATGCGACGCAGCAAAACGATACCTCCTTAAGTAATATTTTCGAGATGATTTACGAGATACCTGTGAAGATTTTAAACCATTTTTAAATAATGCCTACTGTAAATCAGGTTAAGAAAATGTAAAATATAGTTGTGGGTAATTTATCTATCTAAATTAAAAGGAGGGAAATTATGAAACGTTTTCTAGTTTTAATGTTTGTCGTCGTTTTTTTGTGCTCCATGTTTTTGGTAAATGTATTGGCTGAAGACCAGAAGATCGTTCTCAGGATGGCTGATAATGTTGCGGATCGGACTTCTCCCACGGGCCAAGTTATCGAACAGATTAACAAGGATTTTCTAGCGAAACATCCCAACGTTGAGATTAAGACCGAGAGTTACCCGGATCAGCCTTTACAAGAAAAGATTAAAATATATGCAGCATCCGATCAGCTGCCCGATGTATTTAAGTACTGGTCTTTCTCCACTTTACTGCAGCCTTTGGCTGAAAATGGTTATGTGATGGAACTAAATGAGAAAGATTATGCCGGTCTTGGCTTTTTACCGGGATCCTTAGATTCCAATAAGTATAACGGCAAGTTGTATGGTCTGCCGTTCTCCATGGATTATTGGGTAGTATATTATAACAAGGCACTTTTTAAGCAATACAAAGTAAAAGTCCCGACCACCTTGAAAGAGTTAAAGGCTGCCGCTAAAGTATTCAACAAAAAAGGAATTATTCCGGTGGTTACCGACGGTAAAGATTGCTGGTCGCTTTGCCTGGTTCTGGAAAACCTGACTTGGAGATATACCGGGGATTTCAGTGTCGGTCATAAAGCTTATGCCCGGAAGGACAAGTTCACCAATCCGTTATTAGTAACCGGCGCTAAGAAAATCCAAGACTTAGTTAAAGCCAAGGTATTTAATGACGATCTGGTAACTACCGATTACGATGGAGCCAAAAACCTGTTTGCTCAAGAGAAAGCCGCCATGTACATGATGGGTTCATGGGAAATGGGTCTTGCCAGCAATTCGAATTTTACGGATCATTTCCGACAAAACGTTGGCGCGGTCCAATTCCCGGCTGACGAAAAAGGAAAAGGCAATATCAATGATTTGATGGCTTGGTTCGGCGGGAACTATGTAATTAGCGCCAAAACCAAATATAAAGATTTATGCCTCGAGTATTTGAAACTTTACTTTACTGAATTCCCGAACTTAATTTGGAAGACCAAAGGCTCAATGCCGGCTCAAACTGTTACTCTACTGCCCAGTGATAACAATTTGGCCAAAGATTTGGTAGGCATTACCAAATCAGCGAAACGGACTAGTGGTATCCATGTTCTTGATTCAGGAACGCCTGAGTTTAAGGATACCTACCAGAGACTTACCCAGGAGCTTTTCGCCGGGCTGAAGACCCCGAAACAATTTTCCAAAGCCCTCGATGATGCAGCCGCGAAAGCTGCCAAATAGGGTATAATCTCCTCATTTCCTGATAGAAAAAACGGCGTGACCCGGTCCTCGTTTTAGGAATCACGCCGTTTTTTTATAAAAGTTGAAGTCCAATAAACAGTTTAAATGAGAGTGATACTAAATGAACGAAAAAATGGTTAAAAGCCTGGAGAACCCAATGGTTCGAAAGAATCAGGCGGTTAAAAAGGTCAAGAAAGTGAAACTCTTTTCAAATAAATGGGCTATCCTGGGGATGATCTCCCCGGGGCTCGCCGTTCTTTTGTTTGCAATAGCGGTCCCGGTCGTGCTAAGTGTTTATTACGGGATGACCGATTGGTCCGGGATCGGGAAGATGCATTACGTCGGGATGGAAAACTATAAGGAGATATTAACAAAGGATCCCACCTTTTGGCTTTCTTTATTCAACGCCTTGTGTTTAGCCATTGTTACTATTGTTATTCAAAACCCGTTTGCCGTCATTGTCGGCATCATATTATTACAAGCAAAAAAGGGATCCCACTTTTTCCGCACCATGTTTTTTGTTCCGGCCATCATTCATGTTGTTGTCACTACCAAATTATGGGTTTATGTGTTTAATTCCAGCTATGGAATATTGAATAAAGTGTTATCGAGCATCGGGTTGAAGTTCCTGACGACAGGCTGGTTGAGTAACCCCCATACTGCTTTGGGGTCGGTGATTTGGATTATCATCTGGCAGGGACTGGGATGGGCAATTCTTTTCTATTATGCCGGACTCGTCAGTATACCCAATGAGCTAAAGGAAGCGGCCCGAATTGACGGAGCCAGCGGATTGAAACTCTATACCAAGGTGATCCTGCCGTTAATGGCGCCGGTAATTATAGCAACAACAACCATTGCCTTTATCACTTGCCTGAAACAAATGGAAACCGTTTATTTGTCCACTGAAGGCGGACCGGGCAGCCTTACCCAGTTCTTGGGCGTCTATATATACCAACAAGCCTTCGTTTCCTGTAAATACGGCTATGGAATGGCCCTATCGTTGGTCTTTGTCATCGTCTGTGTTGTCGGGACCATTTTATTGAATCGTTTATTTAAAAGAGATGTAGGCGAGTATTAATTTTATCGTTATGTTTGCTTTGACGGGAGGTTTACTTTATGTCAGTTATCGATAAACGTTTTTTTGATAAAGAAACGGAAAAATATCGAGCCAATGATATATATGGGAAACGGCATTCCTCTTGGATGATTTTTGTATATGCCTTTTTAGTATTATTAACGATTGGCCAGCTTTTTCCAATGATTTGGCTCATAAATTTCTCATTGTTAAAAACCGGCGAACTGTTCGGGACCGAGTTATTGAAATGGCCCAATCCCTTTCAATGGATTAATTATTCCCAGGCGTATATTGACGGCCATATCGCGCGTTATTTTATGAACAGTGTTATTGTTGTCGGTTTATCAATTTTTTTCTCGGTATTGCTGTCTTTTATGCTGGCTTACGCCTGTACCAGGATGGAATGGAAGTTGCGCGGTCTCGTATATGGCATTGTATTGATCGGAATGATGATTCCGGTTCATGCCACCCTGTTGCCAAACTTTTTATGGTTTAAAAAATTCAGCCTGCTGGACACCTATCCGGGATTAATTATTCCGTATGTCGCCTTTACATTGTCTTTCAACACCCTGATATTTTCCGGCTACTTACAGTCGGTACACCGGTCTTTGGAGGAATCGGCCATGATTGACGGCTGTACTATCTGGGGGGTGTTATTTAAAATTGTGGCTCCGATTACGAAACCGGCGATTATTACAGTGGCAATTATGACTTTTATCAACAATTGGAACGAATTTATTATGGCCAGAACTTTTCTCTCCAGCGAAACGATAAGGACACTTCCTTTTGCGGTGATTAATTTCGTCGGCGAATATAGCACCAATTTCGCCGTCCAGTTTGCTTGCATGGTTTTGGTAGCGCTGCCTTCATTGCTTATCTATTTTATTTTAAGCAAGTATATTACCGAAGCGGTTACCTCGGGGGCTGTGAAGGGCTAATCCAAGCTAGAGCGGCAAAGGTTTATTATCGAGTGATGAATTATATCCCGAATGATTTTCAGTTAATAAAATCCATTTAAAATCAAAGCTGCAGTCATAAATAAACTGCGGCTTTGATTTTAAATTGGGTTTTTTACTCGTTTTTAAAATTTTCTGCTTTATTTTTGGTTACATTTGTGTAACAATTAGAGAAGAAAAAGTTAACTAAAAGTAAAATGAGGAGGGAATGCGATGGCTATTAAAAACGTTGTTATTAATTCGGTGGATAAATCTATCTATCAATACAGCAAAAATCCTAGATTATCAAGCTATTTTCATAAAGAGATAGACTTCTTTTGCCATCGGCTTAATAGTAAAGGAAGAAGGATGCAGGCGCCAGTATTATTCCTGGGGTTTTTATTATTGATGTTATTTTCGGTTGGAACGGTTTTTGATGTATTGGCTGTCGGGCAAACGGTGAACGTCTGGTTTAGTTCCGAATACAACCCGTGCAATAGCGGCTGGTTTACCCACAGTTCATGGGAGAATAACATAACATATAAACTAAGCCAGCAATCCGATATTACCGTTACCAGTCCGGACGGCACCAACGTTACCACCATCAATGTCGATCCCAACACTAAATATCAACAAATGTATGGAATCGGTACTTCCCTCGAAGAATCGACCGTATACAACTTGATGTTGATGTCGTCGAACGTCAGGGATACTTGTTTAAAACAACTGTTCACCATCCAAAATAACGGTATCAATATGAATTTGGCCAGAGTTTGTATCGGAAGCTCCGATTTTACCAGCCGCACATTTTACACTTATGATGTAGGAGCCGCGGACCCTGGTCTCACCAGGTTTTCCATCCAGAAAGACATCGATTATAACATCATTAATGTTCTGAATCAAGCTAAAAACTTAAATTCCAATTTAAAGTTCTTCGGATCGCCGTGGAGCCCCCCGGGCTGGATGAAGACCAGCGGGAGTCTGATTGGCGGGTATATTGACTGGAATTCGACACCGGTGTATGCAACCTATCTGCGCAAGTTTGTACAGGCTTATGCTGACCAGGGGATCGCCATCGATGCCATGACCATTCAAAATGAACCGCTATATTCACCGCCGGATTATCCGGGGTGTTTAATGACCGAAAGCAACGAAGCTTACTTGGTAAAACAGCTCCGGTCCGAACTCAATAATAACGGTTATTCGGGGGTAAAACTATGGGTATACGACCATAATTTCGATGCGGCGTCGAGTTATGTGTCCGGTATATTCAGTGACGCTGATGCCCAAAACGCGACTGAAGGAGTTGCTTGCCACGATTATAGCGGTGATCCCGGCGCGATGACAACGATACACAATTCATATCCCTCCAAAAGTATTTATTTGACGGAACGAACGGTATGGGGGTGCGCAGGCGCGAACCGGATCATCCAATACTTTCGCAATTGGGCAAAAAGTTATAACTGTTGGGTAACCATGCTGGATAGCAATATTAGACCCGAGCAATGGTCCGGGACTCCCGACCCCACCATGATTATTCAATCCGCCTCCAGCCGTAATACCTATTGGCGTACTCCCGAGTTTTATATCATGGGTCAGTTTTCAAGATATATCCAACGTAATGCATACCGGATTAACAGTGATTATGGCTCAACCGGCACTATCACTAACGTGGCTTTTCTAAATCCCGATAATACCGTGGTAATGGTGGCCGTAAATCAGACAACATCAAACCAGCAGTTCAAAGTGTTGTGCAATGGCGAACAATTTATTGCTACACTGCCCGCAAAAACGGTCGGGACCTATCGATGGACCCCGGGCGGCAGTGGCGGTTCGACTCCCACCCCGACTCCCGGGGGAACAGGCGGAAATTTGGCTTTAAATAAGGCTACCACTTGTTCCTCAACTGAAAACAGTTCATATCCGGCCGGCGCCGCTGTTGACGGTAACACCGGAACCCGTTGGTCTTCGGCATTTTCGGATCCACAATGGATTTATGTCGATTTGGGTGGTTCATATTCGATTAACCAAGTCAGGCTCAATTGGGAAGCTGCTTATGCCAGATCCTATCAGATCCAGGTGTCGAACAATGCTTCAACTTGGAATACCGTTTGGTCGACTACTAACGGGGCCGGCGGGGTTGTTACCATTAATTTTGCCACGACCAGCGCCAGATATGTACGAATGTACGGTACTGTACGGGGTACCATTTATGGTTACTCGTTATATGAGTTTGAGGTATATCATTCCAGTTCCGGCGCCACACCTACTCCCACGCCTACACCTACTCCGGGTAGTACCGGGAGTCCGGCCATATTCAACAACTTCGACACCAATCAAGGATATTCGGCGGGACCAAACGCCACGGTGACCTATAATAGTTCCGGGCATAACGTAATCCTGGTAACCAGCGTATCGGGAGATCCGGGCAACGCCAATCAGTGTGTGAAAGTCATCCCACAATCCGGCGCATCGGTTAACGCATCATCGTATACTTATTTTACATTCTGGATTGATGATACCCAGGGAAATAACACGATTAAAGTCACCATGGTGGATACCGGCAATGCGGTCTGGAGCGGTTGGACTTCGACTTCGTCCACCAAGAATACCTGGGTTGGTATTAGTTTGCCGATGAGCAGCGTTTCCGGGATCAATAAAGCCGCCATCAAAGAGATCAGGATTGGCGAATGGAATTACGGAACATACTATATCGACGGACTGCAGTTTAATAATTGATAGAATAGTTGAAGGTAATTACTGATTCTTATAGAAACTGAAAGGAGCAACTTAAATTTAGTTGCTCTTTTCAGTTTTGACCAGTCAAAGGATTATCAAGATACCATAAAATAAAAAATAAAAACCGGTAAAGCTGGTGTGAACATGATTCGTGAACCTCTCACTAAGGATGAAGTCGTTCGGGTGATTGAACGCAAGGGCGGCTCGAAAATTCCTCTGGTTTTTCATAAATGGTGGGGAAATGGGCTGGAGGCCAAATACGGAACTGCCTTGCAGCAAATGGCATCCCGTTTTCCGGAGGATATTTTCGCGGTCTTTTACGAAACGCCCGGCGAGCATCTCTCCCCTAATAACAATCCTTCGTACCGTTGGGGTTACCGGGACGACTATCAGTCGTTTACGGCCCATAGCATCGGGGAGCAATATGAATTACTGCCTGATTGGGATGAATTAGATTTATTCACCAAGGATTTCCCGGACCCTAACGAACCGGGTAATTTTTATCAAGTGGAACAGGAATTGCAAACCGCCGGAACCCGTTATAAACTAGGATGTTGGTGGCGGCTTTTCCATGAAAGGTTTTGGGCAATCCGGGGCATGGAGAACGTAATGCTTGATTATTATCTGAATATGGATAAGCTAAAAAAACTGGGGTATTTATTGCTTGATTATTACCGGGTGATCGTGGACCGGTTCGCGGCTTTGGGATTTGACGGCATTTTTACTTCGGATGATCTGGGGCACCAGCGGGGGCCGATGATGTCGCCCCAAATCTTTACCGAGTTATATTTACCGCTTTATGTGGAAATAATTTCTTATGTACATCGAAACGGAATGCATTTTTTCCTTCATTCCTGCGGCGATAACACCAAGTTAATGGATTATCTGATTCAAGCCGAATTGGATGTATTTCACCCGGTTCAAAAGGGTTGTATGAACGGGGCGGAAACGGTTAAAATTTTTGGAGGAAAGATTAGTTTTCTAGCTGGAGTCGATGTCCAGCATTTACTGCCGGAAGGAACGGTCGCCGCTGTCCGAAACGGGGTCCGAGAATTAATCGATACCTTTTATAAACCCAATGGAGGTCTGCTGTTGGCGGCGGGAAATGGGATCATGCCGGATACTCCGCTGGAAAATATTGAAACTATGCTGGAAGAAATGGCTATATATAAATAATATTTTCGGGAGATCAGGTATAATTCATATAAACCCAGTTCTTGACATTTTAGCATATTTTTGATACAATAGTATAAGATTAGAAAACAATTCAATTTATCTTGCCAATCGCTTTCCATTTTTAGTTTTCTTCTATTGTCCTCTCAAATACAACTTTATTCCAATTTGTTTTATCATCCAAATACTTCGCTCTAATTTATCTATCATCAAAAGCATTTGTCTTAATCTTTCTCCAAAAGTCTTCGTTCCCATTTTTCAATATTTTTCGATCCAGTGATTGCAACTGACTAGTTCACTGAATAAGTGAAGGAAGGAGGTAATAGACGAATATACAATTACCGAAGTTTTAGATGCATCTTTAAAATTTTAAAATGCAGGAGGAGGATCATGTTTAAAACTAAATTTGTCTTAGTCAGTACTTTGGCCGTTGTATTATTGGCTGGTTTGACACTGTATCCTCAAGGCATCAAAGCGGCGGGTGAAAATTTGGCATTAAATAAACCGGTTACTGTGTCTACTTGTCAAGATGTTAATTATTATCCGGCAAGTAATGCGGTGGATGGTAGTGCCGCAACCCGCTGGTCTTCCTTATCCTCTGATCCACAGTGGATTTATGTTGATTTAGGGTCAACCAATACGATTAACGAGGTAAAACTCAACTGGGAAACCGCTTATGGACAAGCTTATACAATTCAGGTATCGGCTGATGCCGCGAATTGGACCAATGTTTATTCAACAACAACCGGCGCCGGCGGTGTCGAAGATATTACCTTTACCGCAACCAGCGCCAGGTATGTTAGGATGTACGGCACCGTACGGGGAACCGCTTATGGTTATTCATTATGGGAATTTGAAGTATATGGCTCCGGTGGCGGCACACCGACTCCAATACCGACGGCGACTCCTACTCCAACTCCGGGAAGTGGGTTGGTAATACCGGGACAGATTGAGGCTGAGAATTATAACAGTATGTCCGGCGTTGGAACTGAAACCTGTTCCGAAGGCACACTAGATGTAGCCTGGATCGATGCCGGAGATTGGATGAATTACATTGTAACAGTTCAGACCACCGGTTCTTATACTGTTAACTTCCGTGTAGCCAGCTCGTATGATAATACCCAATTACAATTGAAGAACGGGGCTACGGTTTTGACAACGGTAATGTTGCCGAATACCGGCGGTTGGCAGTCTTGGGCCACAGTGAGCGGCACTGTCAGTTTAACGGCTGGTAACCAAACTTTACAGATTTATGCGTTTACCAATGGTTGGAATATTAATTGGTTTAACTTTACCTTGAACGGAGGACCCACGGCAACTCCAACTCCAACTTCGGGACCCACGGCAACGCCGACTCCGACTTCAGGACCAACCGCAACGCCAACCCCGACACCTGGGGGAAGCGAAGTTTTAGCAACAATATCATCGGCAACCGCGTCAACGGCAGTACAGCAGGCTGGTTATTCCTGTGACGGAAATAGCACCGGAACCAGATGGGAAAGCGCTTCTTCGGATCCGCAGTGGATTTATTGGGATCTTGGCAGCAATAAAAGCTTATCGAGGATCATAATTGAATGGGAAACTGCCAGCGCCGCCAATTATACCATTCAGGGTTCAACCAACGCGGCCAATTGGACGACCCTGGCGACCGTCACCAATTCAAGTTCGACGAATCATAATCAAATTACGACCAG
>JBJKPO010000516.1:0-7875 GCA_046706235.1 Bacillota bacterium
ATGTAAAGGAATTCAAGCGGATTTAACGGCGAAACTGGGCGAATGGGTTACGATCCCCACCACATACGCCGGAGGTGCCCGCTCTTTGTCCGACTTGGATTTGGTAAACCGGTTAGGGCGGGGAAAACTGGACTTAACTATCGGGAGCGCCCTGGATATTTTTGGAGGCGATTTGGCGTACCGGGAAGTAGTGGGGTGGAAACCGTAACAACCAAATTATTACGCATATTACCGGCGATTTTACGAAAAATAACTATCAAATTCATTTGAAAGGTCGGTAGATATGCGAATTAAAAATTTGGTTTTCTTGATGATAATTCTTGGGTTAACCATTATTCCCGCCGGTTGCGGACTTACGGGGAACAACCGTTCCCTCCCCGCTCCGGAACGGAAAGTGACACAACCCGAAATCGGAGGATTTTATGTCAATGACCCCGGCGGTTTCGACTCCTTGCCTTCCTTAAAAACGCATCGTAAAGAGTTGGATGAGTTATACCCCTTGTGGTATCATGTAAGGCCCGATGGTTCTTTGGAGGAAGAACCCGTTAATGAAGCTATCAGGATTGCCCATAACAACAAGATTAAGATTTTCCCGCTGGTCAACGTGGTGCCGAACCAGGATGCGGAATTACTGAACCCGCGAGCCCGGGACAATGCCATCGCCAATATCGTTAGGGTCGTAAAAAACCATGGTTATGATGGAATCGATATTGATTTCGAATTTGTGCCCACCACCGGCAAGAAAGATTTCCGGGTTGACCGCAATCAAATGACCCTGTTTATGAAATTACTCAGCGCCCGGCTGACTAAAATCGGCAAAGAAACTCATATGGCGGTCTTGCCTCATGTAGGCGTTTCCCCGGAAATGTCGGAGGTATTCGACTATAGCGGCCTGGCGCCATTTGTGCATAAAGTAACCTTGATGTGTTACGATCACAGCCAGGAAGGCAGCCCTCCGGGACCGCTGGCCCCCTTCGACTGGGTGGAAAAAAACATCACCACCGCCATCAAGCAGGGATTCAAACCGCATCAAATCTGCCTGGGAGTCGCTACTTACGGTTACGACTGGCCTGCTGGAAAATCGGGCGGTTTTTCCACTCCCTCCAAGAAAGTCTTAGAAAACGCGGCTATCAAAGGTTATAAAATCAAATGGAGTAATCGCCATCAGGAACCTTACTATATTTATACCAATCCTGACGGTTATAAACGGGAGGTATGGTTTGAAAATTCCTCAACTTTACAGACTAAGCTAAACTTGGTCAAGAAATATAAACTTTCCGGAGTTTGTATTTGGCGATTGGGTTTTGAAGATCACAAGTTCTGGGAAACCATCCATAAAAACCGGCGGTCCGGAAAATAATCTAAATAATACCAGAAACCCGCTTCCATCCGGGATAACCTTTCATAATTTATAAGTATTAGCATATTCGTAATTTGGGGAATATGTGGTGATGCCCGGATGAGCGGTAAAATAAAAAAATACGGTGGTAGTAGCAATGATAACGGCAAAAAAAATACCGGATGCGATCCGGCTATAGTTATTGCCGCTATTATTATTATCATTGCCTTCTTTGAATTATTCGTTATGAATAACCACACTCATAAATAGCTAAAACTATGGAAAAATAAATGAAAAAGCCGGAACGGAGCAAAACCATGAATCTTTTTTACCACTCAACGATGGCCGGATTGGTCGGAGCATTATTGGTCAACGGGTTTACTTATCTATTTCGGTTTGTCGGAACTAAAACAAGTACTCCCTGGGAAATAGCGGCCAACGTTTTCTTAAACCGCCATTTAATTCATACTCCCGAGGGAATAATTATCGGACTGGCGGGCACGGTCGGCTTAAGTATTACCATTGCCTTAATCATCGCTTATACTCTGAACGTATCCGGTTACAATATGGCCTGGCTTAAGGGCGTTATAATTTCGAATAGCTTCGGTCTCGGTACTTTGGGATTGTTTACCCGGTTGTTAAATATCTGGCCCCAGATTCGCAACGAACCCGGAACTTATTTGTCGGCGATAATCATTCTGTCGATTACCGGTATAATTATCGCTTCATTATTGACTCGTTGGCAGCAAAACGCTTTGAATCAATCTTCCTAGCCAAAAATTAAAATAATATAAGCTTATGATCCGGCATGGGACTAAATTCCCGAGCATGGATAGTGCCGTTCGGAATTAGTAATAACACCAGGTCTGTTTAAGGCCGGGATATAATTTTCCCGGATTGAATGATTGCCCCCGACATCTCCCGTCTGGTTCAAATAGGACCATTCCTGGTCCAGCTTGCCTATATGCTGGTATTGATACCCAAAAATCAAGGGCGGCGGAACTATCGGCACCACATCGGCCAAATTGGTCACCCGGTAACTAAATGGAACAAAATAGTTGTAAGCGTCCGCGAAAACGGGATCGCCGACCCGGGGCCCCGCAAAATTATACATTTGAAGTTTTCCATCGGTTCCGCCCAGTGGAAAGGTAACCGTGCCCAAAGTTAGCGCCGCCAAAGTCGCCAGCGCCGCTCCGAGGCTATGGCCGGTCACCAGACAGGTCTTACAATCGGAAAACTTCAGGGCCGCCCCGGTAATCTGCCCGACTAAAAACGCATACAGCAATAAAAATCCAAAATGAGCCTTGGCCAGTTCCAGTTTGCCGTCCTTAAACCAAACCAACGGCACCGGCACCTGGATAAACGCGGCATCCATCACCCACTCGTAAATGCTTTGAGTCCCCCGCAAAGCTATTACGCAATTCCCCGAACCGTCAGTCGCCTCCAGCGCGAACCCGAAATAAACCTCGGGCAATCCCACGCATAGATCCGCGAGTTGTTTGAAATCGGTCAGGTTAATCCTTTCCGGAGCGGTTTGACTGAGAATCTGTTTAATGCCGGAAGCAGCCTGCCGGTTGGTTAGCATAAGCTCCGGGGCCTTAAACGAGGCTGTTTGCCGGTAAGGATAACCCTGGAGATCGACAGTGCCGTTATAACCGGGATCAGACTTCCCTTTTTGATACTGATCATAGGTTAGGCCACAGAAATGAGCCAGTAATTTGGCGGTATCCGGATTGTAAATTTGCGGGTTCATTTGAATTTGCTCCTTTTTTATATATTAAAATTCTATCCCGGATAAACCGGTGCCAAAAAATGAAAAACTGAACCTTTGAACCACGAAAAAAACGAAATATACGAAAAAGCAACTATTAATTTAGATTTGATTTCGTAAATTTCGTGGTTAAATTGTTCTTTTATAAAACTCCTCACAGTTCAAACAAATCACGGATATCCTCCCAGGTTAAACCATGGACCGGATCCTGGTTGTTTTCAATAATCGCGTCAAAAATCGATTGCTTACGGTTTTGTAATAACAGCATTTTTTCTTCGATGGTTCCGGCGCTAATCAGTTTATAAACCATTACCTGTTTGGTTTGACCGATGCGGTGGACCCGGTCGGTGGCCTGATTTTCCACCATTGGATTCCACCAGGGGTCGATATGAATGACAATATCGGCCGATGTTAAATTAATTCCCACGCCCCCCGCTTTCAAGCTGATTAAAAACGCGGCGATGGCCGGGTCGTCATTGAACCGGTTGATCCGCTCGATCCGGTCATGAGTCGAACCATCCAAATATTCATAACCGATCCCCGCTTCACGGAATTTCGATTCGACAATCTTCAGCATCTTGACAAACTGGCTAAAAATTACCATTTTATGCCCGCCGTCAATTGCCTCGAAAACCAGTTCCATTAGTGATTCCACTTTACCGGATTCGGTTTCCGGGCTGATTTCGGATAAAACCAGGCTGGGATGGTTGCATACCTGCCGCAGTCTGGTCAATGCCGCCAAGATTGTGATATGCGATCCTTCCAATCCTTTGTCGTTTATACTATTTAACACCTGTTGCCTGACTTGCTCCAAAATAGTACGGTAGGTATCCTCCTGCAATTTGGTCATCAGTACTTTTTGCAGGGAGATTACTTTTTCCGGCAGTTCCTTGAGTACCTCATCCTTGCGCCGTCTTAAAATGAACGGGGCCACTTTTAATTTCAACAGATTTAGGGCTTCCTTATCGCCCTTTTTGACCGGAGCGGCATACTTGATCGTAAACTTCGCTTTCGAACCCATGTATCCGGGCATTAAAAAATCAAAGATCGACCATAATTCATCCAAGCTGTTTTCGATCGGCGTCCCGGTCATTACCAGGCGGTATCGGGCCTTGATTGTTTTGATCACCCGTGCTCTCTGCGTTTGATGATTTTTGATATGTTGGGCTTCATCCAAAATACAATACTCGAACCGGAAATCCTGTAATTGTCGATGATCCCGGTTGATTAAATCATATGTGGTAATAATTATTTCATTACGGGAAAATCCGGCCTGCAGTTGCTCCCGTTCCCCGGGAGTACCGTGATAGACCAAATACGTGGTCCCGGGATAAAACTTATCAATCTCCGCCGCCCAATTATACAATAAGCTACGCGGGCAGACAACCAACACCGGCCTCTCCTTTGGTAAACTCTTAATCAAGGTTAAAACCTGAACGGTCTTTCCCAGGCCCATATCATCGGCTAAAATGCCTCCCAGGCGATATTTGTGTAAAAATCGCAGCCAAAAATAACCTTCCTGCTGATAGACGCGCAATTCTCCCTGTAAACCGGCCGGAATTTGACAAATCTCCACCAGGTTCCGGTAGGACAATTCCTGATCCAATTCGTTATATATCTTGTTGCCGGTGATTTTAACCCCATGGTTCATAAATAACTGGCGGTAAAAAAACAGGTTGTAAAACTCGTAGCGCTGCTCCGCCGGGTTGCGTTCGCCGGTGATGACGGCTTTATTGATTAAGTCAACCTTGCCCGCTTCCTCAATTAGAAAAATCTGTTGCCCGATTTGGATATAACTGTCACCATATTCATTATGCCGGATCATTGCTAGAATTTCCCGGTGGCTATATGTTTTGCCGCCGAGATTATAATAAATCCTAAATTCGAACCAATCGATGTCATCATCCAAATTTAATTCCACCACTGGTTCCAAAATAACCGGTTCGACTTTAAAATCCGCAAAACTGGGACTGGCGATTATCTCCCAGTCCTCCGGCAAATGCCGGAACCCGGCCAGCATGAACTGAATAATTTGGTCCTGCCCTTTAAGGACAATCCCATTTGTGGAAACGATAAAATGGTTTTCGTCGAAAAAACGGGAAAAAGCGAGCAACGCATCCTGGTTCGTGGTATGCCATTCCCGGCTGTTTTCCGTTGAACGGACGTAACGCGGCCCGTTGGTTATATTTAAGCTGGCTAAGCCTCGGTACACCTCATCCTTGACTTTAACGGCCGGTTCGCACCGGATTTCTCCTTCCCGGTAATCGAAATGCAAACTTATTTCAGGATCAATAACCTGTAAATGGTGGGGTTCCAATTCCGGCGAAATATCAAGCCGGAAGTTTCGCCGGAATTTAGTTAAAATTTCAAATAAAAATTCCCCGCGGCTCTCGGGTGGAATGGTAATATCGGCCGGAAGCTTGGCAATACCGGAAATATCGACCAAATGAATCTGATTGCCGGATATCAGGTAGTTTAAATCAGCGCAGTATATGCCCCGCTGGTTAAATTCATCGGTGTCGAACTGAATTTTAACCCTGGTTTCATCCCCGGAAATGGTTCCCCGCGGCGTTATTCTAGAACCTATTTGTAACTGGGAATGGGTCTCATCCAATACTATTTCGCGATTGTCCAAAATCGAAAGGATAAATTGCAAATTTTCCGGTGTTTTAGCAAAAAAAAGCGCCCGATGGCCTTCATCTTTCCTGGTTTGAATTTTTCGCAAATGATCGAATACCAGCCGGTCAAAACTGCTTAACCGTTTTAACAGCCGGTTTCTTTCATGGTACTTATAGTAATAAGGATAGTCAAACGCAGTGGCATAATCAAAAACCAAATCCAACAATGTTGGATCAGCCGGGGGGCAGTCAAATGTCAACCGGAAATTGGATAAGGAAAGTTTAACCAATCCTTTTATCTTATAAGTAAAGGACAACTGATCTTCAAATAAATCCAAAGTCAATTGCTGCAACTGTTGAAACCCGGTTGTGGATTCGGCCGGATCTTGGATTCGCCAAAACGGCCGCGCCGGCCTTTCCGTCAAAAATTTATAAATGACCGCCACCGCATGCTTACATAGTTCTTCCCAATCATAAGGACATTCGCAATGACTGTCAATGTCCAGTTCGTCGTCGATAAGCCCGATTTGAATTGTAACCTCATAATTCTCGGTCCCGGCGACGGCTGCATCGATCCGGTAATAATTTTCATGGATCAAGGTGAGTTGATACTTATTTATCCTGCCTTGCCGGTAATATTCGATTCCCCGGGCGTAAACGGCCTCGGTAACCAGTTCCGGTAATTTCCCCCGCACAATTCGGTTCCCCCATTTTGCTTAAATAAAATGGGTTGGCATTCTTGGCGCCAAACCCTTTTTTAGTTTATTATCAATCACTGTTTTAATATACACTAAAAAATCATTATTCAAGCCAAATCAATTACGCTTCTTTCCCAAGAAAGATACTATTCTCTGTTTTTTTGATTTCACCTGCCCATTGACATAAGTTTCATGTTTTGGGTAAATTTTAGGTTTAATCTATTTTTGTTAACTACTCTCTTGTCAATCAATTCCTTTTACATTATAATCGTTGTGTAATTCCGAAAGTGAGGTGTGATAATGAATCCATTTATGATACTCAGTTGTACTGCCGGTGTTCTGAAAATTTTTACAAGGAATTTTGGTTTGTTTAAAGCAATATGGTTGCTTGCCGGTTCAATTACCGGGTCCGGCAAAGTATTCCGGGATTCGGCTTGGGGAGAACGAGACGACGCGGAAGCCAAATATGTAAAGTCGATCGCATTATTACCAGCGATTTACCTGCGGTTAAAAGCAGAGTTTCCCGAATCCGCAACCATGAAAGCCATGAATGAAATTGTAATCAAGGTATCATGGTCGGTAGACCTGCGGTTTATAAAAAAACATAAACTGTTAAGCATTGAAAATTCCTTCACGCGGTGGCGGAAATATCGCAACAAGCTGGCCTCGGAAGGTTTTGGCCTGTTCAACGATATACGGGATGTTGAAGTAACCGAACAAAAAATGCATTATATCGTTTACCGGTGTATTTTTCACGATTTTATGTCCCGGACCGGTGTCCCGGAGCTTACCCGCCTAATCTGCGATTACGATAAATTATGCCAGGCCAAATTGTTCCCGGAACTTGAATTTGATCGAAACGGCGCCCCGGAAAACACTTTAGGACACGGAAGCGATTGCTGCCATTATTTGTGGCAGTTGAAGAGCCAAGGATAAAAATAAATGTTAACGTTTCGAAACGAGTTGGATGAATTGAATAGATGAACCCGATCCGGCAAATTTTTCTTTGCATTTCAAGAAAAATTTAAATGTACTTGCCGGATCGAGGTTTAAATAAACCGGCTTTAATTGAAAATATCAGCAAGGAAGGGATTATATTTTTTAATAAATAACTCCATAAAAGATTACAGATCAGGTTGCATTAAGATAATTATCCCAAAACCGGATATCCCGCAAATCATACCCTTCATTGTTGATTACATCATAGGAACCGGTTTGCGGAGCGCTATCCATCGGGGTCCGGTACCGCCAGGTGTTTTTAATCCCGGCGTTATAACCCGAATAAGCCGCCCGGGCCAAGTTTTCATAGATGTTATCCGCACCTTTATAACCTTCATCATTTTTAATGGCCGCTTCATAACTCATCTTCAATATCTGCAACCCGGCTCTGACATTATATTTCCAGTCGGATTTGATCCGGTTGAAATCGTAAGTATCCCCCCAGGCTTT
>JBJKPO010000517.1:0-2761 GCA_046706235.1 Bacillota bacterium
TGCACACCTTGCTCCTTTGTCTGCGGCTGGGGGGGCGCCGGTGCTTTCAGTGATGGGAAATTAACTTTATCATCCGAGGTTGGAGGTTTTTTGGATGAATATATCCCGAAACATGAATTACATAAATTAATCCGGACAGTTGATGATATCTATCTAAAGTTTGGGGCTCCGACCGAAATTTACGGAACCGACGAAGAAGCAATCGCTCAAATCGAAAAAAAGGCGGTATTGGCTGATTTACGTTTAATTCCATCGCGAATAAGGCATCTGGGCACCGGGCGTTCCCAAAAAGTGCTTCAGGCCATGCAAGACTTTTTTAAATCCAGGGGAGTTGAAATCTATACCGGCGTGGATGTTTCGGAGATCATGACCAGGAATGGCCGCCTGGTGGGAGTTAAAACCGGATCAGGAGAAGAATATGCCGGTGAATTTGTAATTGTCGCTCCGGGGCGGGAAGGTTCCGACTGGTTAACCCGGGAGGCCGCGCGGCTCAAGCTTCAGGCAACGGTTAACCCGGTTGATATCGGGATCCGGGTTGAATTGGCCGCGGAAGTGCTTGAAGAACTTACCAAAGTTATTTTTGAGACTAAATTTATTTATTATTCAAAAACCTTTGAAGATCGAGTGCGTACCTTTTGCATGTGCCCTCATGGTGAAGTAGTCATGGAAAATCAGGAGGGACTGATTACCGTCAACGGTCATAGTCACGCGGACCGGAAAACAGCCAACACTAATTTCGCTTTATTGGTAAGCAAAAGTTTTACTCATCCGTTCCGGGAGCCAATTACCTATGGACGGTATGTCGCCGGACTGGCGAATCTCCTGGGTGGCGGAGTTATCGTGCAGCGTTTGGGCGACCTGCTTAACGGACGCCGCTCCACTACTGAGCGCCTTAATAAAGGCTTGGTTCGGCCCACATTGGAGGAGGCCGCTCCGGGCGATCTAAGCTTGGTGTTTCCATACCGGCATTTACTGGCTTTACTGGAAATGTTAAAAGCGCTGGATACGATTGCCCCGGGAGTTAATTCCCGTAATACTTTGTTATACGGGGTTGAAGTCAAATTCTATTCTTCCCGTTTAAGTTTAAATCATCATTTGGAGACACAAATACCCAATTTATATGCGATTGGAGACGGCGCCGGAGTAACCAGAGGTTTAATGCAAGCTTCCATTTCAGGAGTCATCGCGGGAAGGGATATAGCGGGGAAGTTATAACATATTGCAGATTTAAGGTTACAAATTATAGATTTTTAAAAAATGAAAATTTAATTGGCGAGACTTTTAATCTTTGTTTTTTAAACAAGAGCGAAATTTAGAATTATGATTTTAAAATTTGTAATCTGTAATTAGCAATCTGAAATTGCTTTAGTATGGAGGAGCCATGAATCAGGTCATTTTAAAAGCCGGTAAGGAAAAACGGATTAAAAACGGACATCTCTGGGTTTACCAAGGTGAAATCGGGATTATCGGCATCGGGGTAAAGTCCGGTCAGGTAGTGGAGATTTTGGACAACCGTGGCCGGTTTTTAGGAACCGGTTATTATAACCAAGCTTCCCAAATTGCGGTTCGATTATTATCTACCAACCGGGAACCTATTGACCATGATTTTTTTAAACAGCGGCTTATCAAGGCGCTGGAATACCGAAATCAGATTAAAAACGGTTTTTGAAATCAGCGGGCCTCATGTTACCGTTTAATTTTTGGAGAAGCGGATCTCTTACCGGGGTTAATTGTAGATCGGTTTGAGGATTATCTGGTGGTCCAATTTTTAACCATGGGAATGGAAACCAATCATGACTTAATCATTCAACTGCTGGTGGAATTATGTAACCCGAAAGGGATTATTGAGCGTAGTGATTTGGCGGTACGTCATTTGGAAGAATTACCGGAACGATCCGGATGTGTTTACGGGGAATGCCCGACTTCACTGGTAATTCATGACAACGGACTCAAGTTTCGCATTGATTTATTGGAAGGTCAAAAAACCGGTTATTTTCTCGATCAATCCGCCAACCGGGCGGTGCTTCGGGCATATGCGCCGGGGCGACGGGTATTGGATTGTTTTTGCCACGTCGGTAGTTTTGCGATTCATGCGGCTGCTTATGGCGCCAGTACCGTGTTGGGGGTTGACATTTCGGAGGAAGCCGTTCAAATGGCGGTTGAAAACGCCGCTCTTAATAATTCAGACGACCGGTGCCAGTTTAAAGTAGCTAATGCCTTTGATTTTTTACGGGATCGATCCGGCAAAAAAGAGGAATATGACTTGATAATACTGGATCCACCCGCATTCACCAAGAGCAAACAAACACTGGACAGCGCCATCAGGGGTTACAAGGAAATCAATTTACGGGCCTTGAAATTGTTAGCTCCGGGCGGAATTTTAGTAACCTGTTCCTGTTCGTATCATATCGGCAATGAATTGTTCTGGGAGATCATCCAGTCGGCGGCGGCCGACAGCAAACGGAGATTACGTTTGCTGGAACGGCGAACCCAGAATTCGGATCATCCCATCTTGGTGGGCGTACCGGAAACCGAATATTTAAAGTGTTTTATTTTTGAAGTGGTACAGTAAAATAATGAACCCAAATCAAACATCACTAATCTATCTTAATCAAAACGGCGAACTATTGGAAGATCCCGAACTCCTGGCGGTGGGAATAAACGGCAGACAGATGGAGATCACGGATCAAACCTGGCCCGTTCTTCCGGCCGGCGGCCAATTAGTTGCCCTGCCCGGCAGGTTACCGGTTGGATTCAACCC
>JBJKPO010000518.1:0-6297 GCA_046706235.1 Bacillota bacterium
GATGGAGGGCATGTATTGCCTTTACTCCGAATGGCCTCGGTTTTTATAGAAAATAACTATAATGTTACCTGTTATTTTCCGGAGGAAAGCTTAAAATACGCGAATGATTTCAATATTCCGGTTAAATCAATCGGGACAACCATCGATGGGATAGATAAGAAGTTATTCTACAGGCTTTCAAGCCGTTCCATTTTCTATAATTCACTCTATATCGATCTGAGAACGGAGTACTCTCCTGTAATCCTATTGGCAATTGCCAGGAAAGCGGAATATATCAAAGAGTTACTCGCCCGGGATAATCTATCGCTCATCATCGCGGATTATAATTTTTGTAGTGAATGGTGCATATTTTGGGCGACTCTTATGAAAATACCATTGGTGTTTCATTTGTCCGAGGGGAATTGCCGGAATTTGCAGAGAACTTTTGTTTCGACATATGGGTTTACCAATCACTCTCCAGTAACTCAAACGATAATTGAGATTATAATGAATTGGCTTAAACAAATGTATCGACGTTCATCATCATCTGAAACCAATCTTATTTATAAAAAAATATTGCTGTTAACGAGAAGAACATCTTCATCAATTAAAACCAACTTGGTGTCCCCGGTATATATATCTTCCGGTCTGGGATTTATCGAGAATGAAATAATCAAGAAGAACTCGCCCCAAATCGAGAGAACCCAGTTGTTATTTCCGCCGATTTCCGACAGCAGAATCGTAAAAATACCGCCGATGCTGCAAGACTGGTTTGACAAAGGGGGTAACAAACCGGTGGTGTATGTGTGTTTCGGTACTATGGTTAGAGGGCAAAAAAAGTTCCTTCAAAAAATTATCAACGGATTAAAAGATTTGGAGATTAATATTCTCTGGTCGGCTCCGCCCGATCAGGCCTTCTTGTTAAAAGAGATTGGAATACCGCCTAACTTCAGGGTGGAAGAATTTGTGCCGCAGCCCCGGGTTCTGGCATTGGACAAAGTGCGTTGCTTTATCACCCACGGTGGAGCCGGCGGTATTCAAGATAGTTTATTGTCCGGGAAGCCGATGTTATGCATCCCGTTTATGTTCGACCAGCCTTACAATGGTTCCGTTATCGAATTGCTGCAGGTGGGAATCAAACTATGGAAACATAAGGTTTCCTCCCGTTCAATTAAAAAAGCCGTTGTTGAGCTCCTTTATAATCAAAAATATTGGGATGCCACCCAAGCCGTTATGAAAAAACTGCGAGCCCAAGATGGTGGAGAGGCAATTATTCAACACTTCAAAAAGTGGGAAGCATCATTATTAGTGTTTTTTTAATTTCGAACAATAATTTGGCTAAGAAAGGAACATAGTTAAATGAAAATCGATTTTGGAATCGAGCCGTTTTGTGATTTTTGGACAGGCTGTGTCACTAATTCACAAATATCGATATTGTCCTCCAAGGAACCGAGTTGGAAATATGCGGCTTATTTGAATGATTATTATTATTTGATAGAAGAGTCAAAAACAGGCGGTATATATGATACATCAGGGACCATCGAAAAGACGGTGTTTTTTCCGGTTTATCGTTTTTATGAAGAAGTATTTCCAAAGCATATAAATAAATACTTTTCTTATGAAACATTTAACTTTAAAGATGACGTACACGGCATGAAAAAAATGAAAGAATTAATCAAACAAAATATGCTCATTGCGGTGGGAGTGGATCAGTTTTACTGGATTCCGGGAAGCGTTTGCTGGAATAAATATCATTGGCAGCATTATTCGTTAATAACCGGATATGATGATGAAAAAAGGATTTTTTCCGTTTTTGATGTCGATATTAACAAATTTGGATGTTTTGAAGTGCCGGAAGAAAGATTTCTTCAGGCGAGTCAATCTTTTGTTCGAAAAGATGACCAGAATACCGACGCCTATATTATTAAGGTATCCGAAGATTTGAAACCATTTAAACTGACTTTACCGGAAGTCAGGTTATATGCGCAAAAATTTAACCAAGAAATGGAAAACGTTGATGCGATGACGCTACTAGATTTAAACGGAGTTGACATTCAAGTTGCCGATTTGTTTGACTTATTTGTTAAATATGTTCATCTGATAATCAACCGTCAAATCGCCAATTCATTGTTATTCAAATCATTGTTGGATCTTAATTTAATCAGTGATCGGGCAGTTGTTTCCGGCCTGGTTCGACAGGCGGATAATTTGAGGAAACAGTGGCGGATTTTTGAGCAAAGAATGGTTCAAAATCGCTTAGCGCCGGATTTAGTCAGTAAACGTGAATTTTGTGACCGGTATAATCATTTATTTCAACAGGAGATGAAAATGTGGAATGTTTTATTGGCGTTAAATTAGTTCCATTATGAAGAAGGGAGCAGGCCATTTTGAAGATTGGCTTTGAAATAAACCCATTTAATGATTATTGGATGGATTGCGTAGTCAATGCCCAGATTTCGATTGTAACATCCAAGGAGCCGAGTTTAAGATATATGACCTATCTTAATAATTATAGTTATGAAATCGTTGAAATGGAAACTGAGAAATATGATATAAATTCGATTCCCGAAAAAATTGGATATTTTCTAATTTTCAATTATATGAATGAAGTATTCCCAAAGTATCTCCATAAGTATTTTTTATTTGAACCATTTAACTTTCGGAACGAAGAACTTGGATTTAAAAAACTAAAGGAATTAGTTAAGCAAAAAGAACTGATTGCGGTGGGAGTTGATATGTTTTATTGGGTTCCCGATAGTTACTGCTGGAAGAAACATCATTTTTGTCATTATTCGTTGGTTACAGGATTTGAGGAGGATAGGAAAGTTTATTCCGTTCTTGATGTTAAAATAGATCGTTTTGACCGTTTTGAAATCCCGGAAGAAAGATTTTGCCAAGCGGTAAAGTTTTTTCGGTTTAGCCCTGACGCGTATATAGTAAATGTAGTCGAAGATATGGAACCATTCCAATTAACCTTTCCGGAAGTCATATATTTTGCCGAAAAATTGAAGCGGAATTTGGAAAGCATTGATGCAAAGGTTATATTGGACATGAACTCCAGGATTTTTCAAAAAAAAGAATGGTTTGACCTATTTGCAACCTTCGTTAACCGGGTGCTTAATCGCCAAAAAGCCAATATATTATTATTAAACGCATTATATAAGCAGGAATTAATCCATGACCCCGATATCGTATCCGGGCTGGTTGAACAGATTGAAAATATAAGGAAACACTGGCATATTTTTGAACAAAAAATGGTTAAACAGAATTGTCTATCCCCGAATCAAATAAATGGTTGTGAATTCTGTGACCAATGCAACCGGTTGTTTCAACTGGAGTTGAAAATGTGGAATAAGTTATTGGCGTATGAAAGTGGTTACAGTAAATGATTTACCGACCAATTTCTTAGGGAATTGATATAAAGAAAGAATGACAAATGGATTTTGGTAATCTTGAGATCGCGAAGGGGAGCGGTTGAGATGATGAATAACAAATGATTAGTCTATATATCGTGGATGATCACCCTTTTATCCGGGAGGGAATAAAAACATTCTTAAGCGCGCAAGCGGAGATTACGGTTATCGGTGAAGCAAGTGATGCTGAAACCGCTTTGCCTGCAATTTTGAAGTGTAAGCCGGATATTGCGGTTATTGATCTTCACTTGCCCGGTATGGACGGCATCCAATTAATCAAGGAGATCCGGCAGGCGGATCTAATTACTCAAACCATTGTTCTCTCCGGTTTTTGTGAAGATAATGAGGTCATTGCCGCAATTGACGCGGGTGCTTTAAGTTATCTTATGAAAGATTCACCGCCTCAAAAACTTGTGGAAGCTATCTGGGCGGCTCAAAATAAAGAACCGGTTTTACATCCACGGATCGCAAAAAAGCTGATGCAACGGGTCGGTAAGCCGGAAATATTAATTGAACCGTTGACCTTAAAAGAAAAAGAAGTTTTGATGTTTTTAGTAAAAGGAAAATCAAACAAAGAAATCGCAATCGATCTCGGTATTTCGGAAACTACCGTGAAAACTCATATGGGAAATATTCTACGTAAATTAAATGTTAGCGATCGCACCCAAGCGGTAATTAAAACACTTGATTTGAAACTAGTCGGAAGGTGACTGAGTAATAGAAATAGACTCTACTACCAGGAAAAAGGATTATAATTTACATATAATATAATCAGATGGAACATTGGAGTTTTCAAGATTAGAACGATATATCGGTATACTGTTATAGACATGAAAACAACCGGGACAAAACCATTTTCCATCGGCTTTAAGCAATTTGTATTTACCGCAAAAAGGACAAACCATAAACGCCACCTCACCTTCATTATAATGGAATAACTTAACGCCATCCATTTGAAAATAGTGGTTTTACGGTTATTATATGGGAAAAGGCAAATCAGTTATTGTTTTGCCGTTAAGCTTACTTGTAGCTGAGTTATATATAAATGCCTAAAAAGGTTTGCTTTTTTTAAAAACTTATTGTACCATATAAATACTTGTGCACATTCGCATTTAGGGAATAATTTAAAACTGTATCATCCTACAATAGATATTACCAAGGTTTGCAGGAAATGAATTTCAGGGAGTGAGATTACAATGGGTAGTGATGTTAGAGTCCGGTTTGCCCCCAGCCCGACGGGTTATTTACATATTGGTGGAGCGCGAACCGCGATTTATAACTGGCTTTTCGCCCGTCACACGGGCGGAACTTTTATTTTACGGATTGAAGATACGGATCGCAACCGTTTTGTCCCGGATGCCCTTAATGACATTGTGGCTAGTTTACGTTGGTTCGGCATTGACTGGGATGAAGGACCGGATGTCGGGGGTGATTTCGGTCCGTATTTACAATCGGAACGGTTGGAATTGTACCGGCAATACGCTGAGCAACTGGTACGGGAAGGGAAAGCTTACCGTTGCTATTGTTCTTCGGAACGCCTGGAGCAACTCAGGAAAGAACAGGAGTCCGCCAAGGCGGAATGGATCGGTTACGACCGGCATTGCTTGAATTTGACGGAGCGGGAGCGCCGGGAGAAGGAACAATCCGGAGCCAAATCGGTGATTCGTTTTCTAATTCCCAGAGAAGAACGGACCGTTTTCAGAGATCTGCTCCGGGGAGAGATGGGTTTTGACAATCACACTTTGGATGATTTAGTATTGTTGAAATCCGACGGTTTTCCAACCTACCATCTGGCTAATGTGGTTGACGACCATTTGATGAAAATCTCGCATGTGATGCGCGGCGATGAGTGGATTCCGAGTACCCCGAGACATGTTTTGTTATACGGGGCCTTCGGCTGGACACCGCCGCAATTCGCTCATTTGCCGATTTTTTTGGCGCCCGGGGGTGGAAAATTAAGCAAACGCCACGGCGCCACCAGTGTCCGCGAGTACCGGGAGAAGGGTTATTTACCGGAGGCATTGTTTAATTTTCTGCTGTTACTCGGCTGGAACCCGGGAACCGACCGGGAGTTGTTCGCTTTGGAAGAAGCGGCCCGCGAGTTTACCATGGAGCGGATTAACGCTTCGCCGGTGGTGTTGTCTTTTGAAAAGCTGGACTGGTTTAACGGGATGTATATCCGGAGTCTAGAGAAGGCAGAGTTGGCGAGGCGTTGTTTGCCTTATTTGCAGCAAGCAGGCCTGCTTCCCGCTCCTTGCCCGGAAGAACGGTTTGATTATTTGGTAAAATTAATGCCTTTAGTTAGGGAAAGGCTGAAGTCAATACCTGAAATCGCCGATTTGGCCAGTTATTTTCTACAGGATGAGATTCCGGTTCCCACGAAAGAACTGCTGATTCCCAAGAAAATGGATGCGGCTTTAAGTGCTGCTGTTTTGGCGGGAGCGTTGGAAGTTCTGCAAGACATTGAGCCTGAATTTAAAGAAGCTGAATTGGAAAAGGCTTTACGGGGCCTGGCTGAAAAGATGGGACTACAAGACGGCCAGGTATTCATGCCGATCAGGGTGGCGATATCCGGCAGGACAGCCACTCCCGGACTCTTTGAAACCATGCGTGTCTTGGGAAAAGAGAAGGTCCTTAAGCGGATTGAGAATTCTCATAAAGTATTTCCTGTTTTTAATGAGAAGATAGATATTAAACCGACATGGCTATAAAGGTTTATATTCAACTATCTCTATGATATAATGGTTATATATAGTTAAAAACAGGTGTTTATATTGAATAAAAATAGTATTGAAGAAGGACTAAAAAAGTTAACCGAAATATTTGAGCGTTATCAGCAAATAGCCGGAGTAATCTTATTCGGTTCTTACCTTACACCTCCCTTTTCCGAGTGGAGTGATATTGA
>JBJKPO010000519.1:0-3156 GCA_046706235.1 Bacillota bacterium
GGATAGTCAAAGAGCACGGCTAAAGTGAATTCCTGAACATGCGTCGTAAAGCTTCGTCAGGCAGCGTCGGCGAAAGTCGGAAGAACAGAAGGTTCGGTAATATCCCTGATATGCAATAGGTGTAGTGTCGCCCGCCTTCCGGGCGGGCTAAGCATAAAGTTGGGCCTAATGAAAAACAAAAAAAACCGTTAATAGTTTTTGCTTTTGACGTTAATCATTATCATTTTGGTTTATTTTGTTTGTGTTTGGTTAACATTATTCCTTGTATTAACGCATTAAAATACGAAGGAAGGACAATTCGATGGCATCTACTTACGACATGAGTTCACAGCGATTTTATCATGGCACGAAGGCCACATTGAAACCAGGGGACTTGATCGAGCCCGGCTTTAATTCGAACTATGGTAAGGGGAAGAAAGCGGCCTACGTCTATTTGACCGCCACCTTGGACGCTGCTGTCTGGGGGGCCGAGCTTGCCCTGGGTGAAGGACCCGGCAGAATCTATATAGTAGAGCCAACCGGCCCTATCGAAGATGACCCCAACTTGACGGACAAGAAGTATCCGGGCAATCCGACAAAGTCATACCGCTCCCGGAATCCTCTTAGGGTTTCTGGCGAGGTCACGGATTGGCAAAGGCACTCCCCGGAGGCTCTCGAAGCCATGAAGGAGCGCCTTGAGCAGCTTAAGCGACTCGGTATTGAGGCAATCGAGGACTGAGTAAATGTGAGTGATACTTCAAAAACCAAAAATAACGACCACTAACAGCGAGTACACTTATTGTTTGGCTTGATAAAATTCTTTCTCAAAAATTATTTAAATATGAATTTGATCCTGAAGGATTTGATTTATTGGACAAAACAGCGGGCTACTATGTATCAAGAAATATTGTAAAACCATTAAATGAAATAAAGGTCGATAATATTTTGAAAGAGTTATTAAATTCAGAAATCGAGCTCCATTTTATGCCTTTGCTTTGGAAATTACGTGAAGAGGTAATTAAATCAACTTTGGGATTTTCAATAATAAGATTGTGAAATGCTTCTTTACCACCGGAAGGAATTGAAAAGTATTTTCCATTACCTTCTTGAAAAATTCAAAGAAAAGGTTTTAACAAACGAAACCAAAATCATGTGAAGTTTGAAGAGTGAAGTGTGAAATTAAATCCCTAATTCCGGGAATATTATCTATCATCGCTAATAATCCTGATATTGTTTACCGCCGATTAATATACTATAATTAAACTATAAACAATGGGAGTAACCAATGGACCGCCTTAACCCGTTAAATGATTACGCTTTCAAACAAATTATGGATAAGGAGAATTTAATTCCTTTCTTAAATGCCATACTCAATCCGGACGATCAAAAGAAGCTGGTTTCATTGGAGTTAATCGATAATAATCTTGAATTAACCAAAGAGATGATCTTTGACAAAACCGGACGGCTTGACATCCGGGCCAAAACAGCCGACGGAATGCAGATAGATGTTGAAGTCCAAATTAATAACCAGAAAAACATGGACAAACGGACCCTGTTTTACTGGGGAAAGTTATTTCTGGAGGGAATCAAGCAAGGGGAAGACTATATTAAATTGGCTAAGGTAATCACCGTTAATATTCTGGATTTTAATTATCTGGACATTCCAAAGTATCATTCGCAGTATCATCTCTGGGAGGATGGCGAGGAAAACTATCTCCTAACGGACTTGATCGAAGTTCATTTCATCGAATTACTTAAATTCAAGCGGTTTAATTCAAAAGATTTGCGGGGAAATCCCTTGCACCGGTGGCTGAAATTTTTTGATAAAATGTTGCCGGAGGAAGAATTAAAGGAGTTGGTAGAAATGGATAGCGCGATTAAAAGGGCGGAAAAGAAACTGGAGTATATAAGCAGTGATGAAGACGCTTTAGCCTTATACCGGGCACGCGAGGATTCGGCGCATGAACGGGCTAATTTGCTTTATACCGGGAGAATGGAAGGAATAGAGGAAGGAATCGAAAAAGGTAAAATTGAAGGTAAAAGAGAAGATGCTAAGAAAATGCTTGCTAGAAATTTGTCTCTGGATTTAATTGCGGAGATTACTGGTCTTTCGATGGAAGAAATTAAATCAATACAAGCGGAAAATAATGATAAAACTCATTAATCCCTTGCGAGGGATCTGAATTTAGGCATAAAATCAATCCTTTCACATTTCCTGGAATTATGAATGTTTGAAATCCGAAAATGTAATTATCATTGTTCTCTAAAAGCCGGGATTTGTCGGAGTATTTTCGGCACTTTGAGTCATATTATGCAGGCGGTTGGGATATTTTCCCGGCGGAAACCAATTCTTTAAGAACTTGACGGTCGTCCTTGTTGCCGAACGATAGCGCGGTGATATCTTTGGCATAGGTTTTGATAAGATTAGTCAATACCGATTGCGGTCCAATCTCAACTAGGGTGGAAATCCCTTGATTTTTCAGGTAATCAATGGTGGCCGTCCATTGGACCGGATGAGTCAACTGTAACCGTAACTTGGCAAAAAAACTATTGGCATCCGAATAAGGCTGGGCGTCAACATTGGCGATTACCGGCCATTTTGATTCGTGATACGGGTATTGCTTCAGCTCCGTTTCAATTTGTTCGGCCACTCTTTGCATCAAAGGGCCGTGCAGGGGAGGGGCCGTCAATATCGGGGAAATTTGAGCGCCTAATTCAATGAGATTATCTTCAACTTGCATTATCGCATCCTGATGCCCGGAAATCGCAACTTCATTGGGAGAGTTATAGCAGGAAACGGCGGCAATCCGGCCGGGGGCGCTGACCTTTTTACATTCACCCTCCACGATATTTGCATTGACGCCGGTAACAATGGTCATGGAACCCTCGCCCGAGTCGGCGGTTTCCTGGGTCAATACTCCCCGCCGGTAAATCATTTTCAAGGTATCGGCAAATTCCAGGGCGCCGGAGCAGGTTAAGGCCGAGTATTCACCCAGACTGTGTCCGGCCGAGTATTGGGGAACGGCGCCAATCTCCTGCATATATACTTTAAAGAGGGCCACGCAAACCACGACCAGCCCCGGGAACATGTTTTCAAGGCTGTTTAATTTCAATAAATTGCCTTCAAAGCAGATTTTGGCGATATCATATCCCAGAACATCGTTAGCTTCCTCGAAT
>JBJKPO010000520.1:0-6142 GCA_046706235.1 Bacillota bacterium
ACCAGAAAGATAAAGAGGGGGATAGTATCTTAAATATTGCGGCGATGAACGGCCAACTCAATGCTGCTCAAGTGTTATTGGCCAAAGGAGCTTCGGTGGACGCCAAGGGGAAAGACGGTTTTACTCCGTTGATGCTTGCCGCATATAAAGGTAATACCACGATTGTAAAATTATTACTGGAACACAAGGCTAATCCCAATTTACAAAACAAAGACGGTTATACCGCATTGATGATCGCCTCCTACAAGGGGTACCTGGAAATTGTCAGGTTATTGCTGAAAAAAGGAGCCAGCTTGAAATTGACCAACAAGAATAAATGTACCGCGCTGGCACTGGCTCAAAGCAGCGGTGAAACCGCGGTCGTTCAGTTATTAAAAAAGGCGGGCGCCAGGTAAGCGTTATGTTGCCTTAAACACCCCTCTTTTTTGGGTTCGTTCCCGCTCGGAACGATTCAGTATTTTTTTGCGCATCCGAAGCGTGGCCGGAGTTACTTCCACCAGTTCGTCATCATCAATGTATTCCATTGCTTTTTCCAGCGCAAAAAGGACCGGGGGGGTTAACCTGATTCCTTCCTCGGCGGTGCTGGCCCTCATATTGGTAAGATGTTTCCGTTTGCAAACATTGACCTCCAGATCCTGCTCTCTGGAGTTCTCGCCGACAATCATTCCGGCGTATACCTTTTCCCCCGGACCGACAAATAAGACCCCGCGTTCCTCCACGTTATGAATCCCGTAGGACGTGGTCTCGCCGCCTTCGAAAGCCACCAAGACTCCGCGTCTTCTCCCGGTAATTTCGCCTTTCCAGGGGCCGTAATGATCAAATAAATAGTGCATGACGCCTTCACCTTTGGTATCGGTCAAAAATTCGGAACGAAACCCGATCAAGCCCCGAGCCGGGATTAAAAACTCCATTTTCAAATGATTTTGGCCGGCCGGGTGCATATTGATCAATTCTCCCTTGCGTTTACCCAGGTTTTCGATTATCATGCCCGAAAACTCCTCGGGAATATTGATAAATAACCGTTCATAAGGTTCATATATTTGATTGTTCACTTTTTTTAAGATAGGCTCCGGCTTTGAAACCTGAAGTTCATACCCTTCACGCCGCATCGTTTCAATTAAAATGCCCAAGTGAAGCTCGCCGCGTCCGGAAACCCGGAATGAATCCGGTGAATCCGTTTCCGATACCTTGAGACTTACATTGGTCCTGGCTTCTTTCCAAAGCCGGTCCCGCAGATGACGGGAAGTTACATACTTTCCTTCGCGGCCGGCAAATGGGCTGTCATTAACCATAAAGGTCATCGTTAAAGTCGGCTCGTCAATTATCAACAACGGTAACGGGGCCGGATCTTCGGGAACGCTTAATGTTTCCCCGATATTGATTTGGTCCAGTCCGCAAAACGCCACGATATCCCCGGCCGTGGCTTGTTGGACCTCAATTCGTTTCAGTCCTTGATAACTCCAAAGTTTTCCGATTTTGGCCATATCAATTCCGCCCTGTTGATTACAAACCGCCACTATTTGGCTCGATGTTATCGAGCCATTTGAAATCCGGCCAATTCCGATCCGCCCCACGTAATCATCATAGTCCAGAATGGTTACTTGCAGTTGTAATGGCTGATTGTGATCTCCGGCGGGAGCCGGAATTTCTTCCTTAATCATCTCAAAAAGCGGCCGCATTGATTCGCCGGTTTGCCCGGGGTCCAATGAAGCCGTGCCTAAACTCGCCGAAGTATAAATCACCGGGAAATCCAACTGCCAATCATCGGCTTCCAACTCGACAAACAGATCGAATACTTCATTTAAAACTTCAGTTGGTCTGGCATCCGGCCGATCCACCTTGTTAATCACGACGATGATTCTAAGCCCGATTTCCAAAGCCTTGCGCAGCACGAATTTGGTTTGGGCCATCGGGCCTTCAAAAGCATCCACCAGCAATAAGGCGCCATCCACCATCCGTAAGACCCGTTCCACTTCTCCGCCGAAATCGGCGTGACCCGGAGTGTCGACAATGTTGATTTTCAACTCGCCGTAGTTCACCGCGGTATTTTTGGCTAAAATGGTAATGCCCCGTTCCCGTTCCAGTTCGTTGGAATCGAGCACCCGTTCCCGCACCTTTTCATTATCCCGGAAAATTCCTGACTGGCGCAACAAACAATCGACCAAAGTAGTTTTACCATGGTCGACGTGCGCAATAATAGCGATATTTCGTATATCTTCCCTAGTTTTGACAGTCAAATCGATCTCACCTTTTCTCTAAAAGTTACTCCAAAACATAATTAAAACATGAATTCAGGTTAAATGCAATGCGTATTAGATTTTTAAATCTTTTTTTCGGAATAAAACCAGGTGTTATATTATTAACGGATTCAGTCACGGACTCGTCAAAGTCAGATGATTTTTTATACGGCTATTAGCTTTAGCGAAGCTAGTTTAATCCCAAATTGAATAATACTAAACTTAATTTTTGTTTTCTCGTGGTTTTAGCTGGCCTTTTCAACGACTTTGACGTTATTCTGCGGATTTAGTCTGGTCAGTTGAGGATTTTTTCGAATTATGATATAATATAGCATAGCTATAAGGGAGGTATTATTATGAAACAACTCAAAAGAGATCTTGAAAAGTCACTTACACATACAAATAATCGACCACTAACAGAACCACCTAAACCAATTGTTCAAAGTTCTAAAAAATAATAAAGGGGGATTATCGTGAACCAAAACACGGTTACTGGAAAAACTATTAATCATGATTCTTTAACACATACAAATACTCGCCCGCCGACAGAACCGCCTAAACCTCAAAGTAATCCTCCTAAATCAGAGAATAAAGAATGAGTTTTAACGATATCGTGAGTTTTTTTCTTTATGTTATTCCTGGATTCATTTCAACCGAAATTTATCGAACTAAATATCCAGCCAAAAAATGTTCTGATTTTATATATTTATGTTGGAGCATATCAGTAAGTATTTTTATAATTGTGATTGCCAGAGGAATTGATTTTTATTTAAAATGGAGCCTTTTCCCTCAAAAGATTATTTTCCCTAGAATCCGGACTATTGCAGTTTTAATTGGATTAGCTATTATTATCGCTTTATTGCGAATATTAAAGAAAGAATTAGCCGAAAAGTTCAAAATATCTTGGTTGGATTTCAGAATAGACATACGACCCAAATGAAAATGAGCAAGATTTTCTTTTGTCAGATGCTAAAAAGGTAGACGAAAGTTTTAATATAATATATGAGATAGACGGACAAGGTGTATACTTAAAAATTTCTCAGGTTATTAGTATTGAGTTTTTTAGAGGACAAACCATAAGTGAAGAAAAATTTGTTCAAGAGCAAGAAGCTGCTCCAGTCGAGGAAAACAAATAATCGAAAGTGAAGATGTATATGATAAAAGTTGATAAAACGGTCAAATAAACATATTATTTGGTTGTTCTTATTTTAATATTAAACTCATAATAAAACGAAGATACCAAAGTTAATAAACCTAAAAAAGATAAAAAGGTTTGGCGTGCTGTCTTTTTATTGTATTTTCCACCAAACTCCCATATAATTGACTTAAAATGGTCTGGAAAGGATTTGCGCCAAATGAAACTAGGTATTGTCGGACTGCCGAATGTCGGTAAAAGCACCCTGTTTAACGCCATTACCAACGCCGGCGCTGGCGGCGGCGCCGAATGCGCCAATTACCCGTTCTGCACTATCGAACCCAATATCGGCATTGTGCCTATTCCGGACCCCCGGCTCCAGCGGGTGGCCGAAATGTTCAGTCCGAAAAAAGCAACCCCGGCGACCATCGAATTTGTCGATATCGCGGGTTTAGTGAAAGGAGCAAGCCGTGGGGAAGGCCTGGGTAATAAATTCCTGGCCCATATCCGGGAAGTGGACGCCATTGTTCACGTGGTGCGCTGTTTCGATGATTCCAACATCACGCACGTGGATGGTTCCATAAATCCGTTACGAGACATTGAAACAGTTCATTTGGAGTTGATTTTCGCGGATTTGGAAACATTGGAGAAGCGGATTTCCAAGACCACCACGATGCTGAAAACCGGCGAAAAAAAATATCACTTGGAACTGGATGTATTGGAAAACATTAAACGGCACTTAAACTCAGGACAACCGATGCGGACGCTGTCATTGAGCCCCGAACAACAAATGACTATCGCCGATCAGCTTTTCTTAACCGCTAAACCGGTGATTTTTGCGGCTAATATCGCCGAAAACGACCTTCAAACGGGCGACGCAAATCCATATATGCTTCAGGTAGCTGAGCTGGCGGAAAACGAAGGTTCGCAAACGATTACGATCTGCGCCAAAATTGAGGAGGAAATCGCGGGACTTCCCGAATCCGAGCGAAAAGAGTTTCTGGAAGCATTGGACTTGGTTGATTCCGGACTGGAACGGTTAATTAAAGCCGGATATCAGCTGCTGGGGTTAATTAGCTTCTTTACCGCCAACCAGCAGGAAGCGCGGGCTTGGACCATTGTAAACGGCACCAGGGCTCCGCAGGCCGCCGGCAAGATTCATAGCGATTTTGAGCGGGGTTTTATCCGGGCTGAGGTAATTTCATTTCAAGATCTTATCGCCTGCGGTTCCCCGCATATCGCCAGGGAAAAAGGACTAATGCGTTCCGAAGGCAAGGATTACGTGATGAAGGATGGAGATGTGACTTTGTTTCGGTTTAATATTTGAATGATAATTATTCTTCATATTTATCCTGAAAGTTGGCAAAATAAAAAAGCCGTAATAGATTGGCTTTTTTTATTTCCGCTAGGAGTTGCTGCTTTGGATAAAAAACTTTTTCCTACCTTTATTGCGTTATGCCTGGTGCCTTTGATCATGGTACTGGGTAATTCGATGCTGATTCCGGTGCTCCCGGTAATTCAAAAGGAACTGCATATCGGATTGGTTCAGGTTGGTCTGTTAATTACTTTTTTCTCCATCCCGGCCGGAATCACAATCCCGTTTGCCGGGATAATTTCCGATCGGATTGGCCGCAAAAACGTGATGTTTCCCGCGCTGTTGATTTACGGTACCGGTGGAATCCTGGCCGGAATTTTTGCGGTTTTATTAAAAGAAAAATCCTTCACTCTCATTATGATCGCCCGGGTGATTCAAGGTATCGGAGCCGGTGGAACCTATCAACTGAGTATGGCTTTAGCGGGCGACCTGATTCAATCGAATGAGCGTTCCCAAATGCTTGGAATCCTTGAAGCCTCGAACGGCCTGGGTAAAATCATCAGCCCCCTGGCCGGGGCCGCCATCGCTTTGATTTCCTGGTACATGCCGTTTTTTGTTTACGGTGTTCTTGCGATACCGGTTGCATTTCTAATCCTATTTATCGTCAAGGAGGATGTCGGAAAACTAAAGCAAAATGTCCAGCCAATTCCGAAATACCTCGCTAATTTGAAGCAAATTTTTAAAACCAAAGGCGCGGCTTTGGTGATTTCCTTTGGAATCGGCTTTGTTACGCTGTTTGCGCTCTTTGGATTATTGAGTTTTTTCTCGGATATATTGGAGAAACAGTTTAAAATCCAGGTGTTTCAGCGAGGCTTGATCCTGGCCGTCCCGGTGCTGGTTATGGCCATTACCGCTTTTGTGCTCGGGACCGTAATGCAAAAGCACTTGGCCAAAATTTTAAAGTGGGCGGTGGTTGGAGGTTTATTCCTGATTGGAGCAGGCTTATTCCTGTTTGGTCCGGGGAAAAGCCCATGGTGGTTTACTATAAGCTCAACAATACTCGGTTTGGGTACCGGAGCGATTTTACCTTCCTTAAATACCCTGATAACTTCCAGTGCTCCCAAAACCGAACGGGGATTGGTAACCTGTCTGTACGGTTCGGTTCGTTTTTTCGGGGTAGCCGTAGGTCCGCCGATTTTCGGGTATGCCGAAAAAATCTCCCACCCCCCGATTTTCTGGACCACTGCCGGGATTTGCATTATATTCGGATTGTTGTTTTGGTTCCTGGTAAATCCGGGACAAGTCATCCCCAAGGAAATTCAAGGAGGGAAAAATGGCTCCAAATGATTTTTTCACACTTCACACTTTTTTACTTCATATAGATCCAGCCGGCGGTGTTTTAAAAGAGGCAGTTCTTGCCGGACTTTGTCCATTTTAGTAAAATCAATGTTCACT
>JBJKPO010000521.1:0-6195 GCA_046706235.1 Bacillota bacterium
CCGGACATCATATTCACGAAAACCATTTTCAGTAATCAAGGTCTTTTCAAAGTAATCAAATGAATTTTCTGGAATACTTGACTCAATTGTCCAACGCATATTTGCCCCTCCATTTTATAAATATAGATAGTATTACCTTTTTATTTTAGAATTATCATATAACATAGTGATAGCTGTTTTTCATAAAACAATGAAATAATATTCGACATGATGTTTTAGATACCTTCATGGTATCTCATTTCTTTATTTCGATCAAAATAGTTTTTTATATTATTTTTTTTCGATTAACCGGTTCCCTTTGAACTGGTTATAACATAGATTATATAAAAGAATGGAGGTATTATAACCAATGTCTCATCATCATCGCCGGGAACCGGAAAAAATTGAATCGAAAGCGCCGGAACCAGTGTCAAAGCCTCGTTTCCCCATATTGGGAAAAAATGATCTGTTAATTCTATCTATTATTAAACAATTTTTAACTCCCCCCGGCCAAAAAATCGTCGACATTTTAATCAGTATCAACGGCGTTAATGATCTTAACGATTTGTCCTTGGATATCCCGGAACTGATTTCCCAATTGAATATCAAGGGTGAGAATAATCCATTGGCGGAATTAATAACCGCTCTAATGGGTCCAATGGCCGGAGAAAACAAGGTAATGTCAAATCCGGTGTTGTTAAATACATTAACAACAATGCTAAACAACAAAAACGAAACTAATAATGAGATAATAAATGAGAATTAAAAAAGTGCCGGTTTCCCGTCACTTTTTCTTTGGTTTAATTTTTTAGTTTGTTTTATTGTTCCATCTGTTTTGCCAAAAAACCGGCCGCTGTCTCGGCTATTTTTACCTCCAAATCGCCCATAGCCACATTTGGTTCCTTGGAGGAAAGGATTACCGCGCCGATTGGATCTCCCTCCGCGATAATTGGAGCGATTACTTGCGTTGAAAACTTACATTTCCCTTCATCCTCTTTTACCGGACAAGCGTCGCAATATTTGTGTTCTCCAGGTTTGGTCATTAAAACCACTTTTCGCTCTTCAATTGCTTTTTCTACCGCCTTGGAGATCGGCTTGTCTAAAAACTCTTTTTTGGGTGCCCCGGATACCGCAATTACCATATCGCGGTCCGCAATACAGGCTATATGACCTGTTGACTCATAAAGAGAATCGGCATACTCTTTCGCAAAATCTCCCAATTCTCCAATCGGAGAATACTTTTTTAGTATTACTTCACCTTCGCGATCCACAAAAATCTCTAACGGGTCGCCCTCTCGAATCCGCAAAGTTCTCCGGATTTCCTTGGGGATGACAACCCGGCCCAAATCATCAATTCGCCGTACTATTCCAGTCGCCTTCATCCCCTATTCCCCCCTTTTTGGCGTGACGTGCACGCATTTAATCTTTACTTCAATTCCGCTTTTGGTGTCAGAGGACCTGCCACCCGTGTAACCGAAAATTCGATAGATTTGAAAACCTCTATTACCTTAGTGATAGTATATAGCCGAAAAGTCTTTTTTATTCATTTCCCAATCAGGGAGAAGTCCTCTAAAAACCTATCAAAACGGTCTTTTTAGCTTACCCCGTTTTAGAGAATCCATACTTCGGGTTATTAAAATTAGGTAACTCCATAATTTTTCATTATACCTCGATATGAAGGTGATGGTTTGAATCAAAATTGGCCGGCCAAAATAATATTCGTGTTATGTTTACTAATTCCTTCGGCTTTTTCAATTCAAACCTTCGATAAATTTGGAACGATAAAATTGATTGTTTATTACTTATGAAAAAAACGTTTAAATTTGATAACTTAACGATTGAGAACTTTACACCCTAAGATAATATATTATAAACCGCGTGGTGCATTTAATAATTCCAGTGAATTTACAATCATTTTAATCAGTTCCGGATCCGTTAAACCGGTTTTCCAGCGAAAGACCGGCGGGCGACCTGGTTGATACCGGAAATAATTCCGGTATTTGTGCAAAATAAGTAAAATTTTATCATAATCCACACCCAACCCGATATGAAGCTTGCCGACAAATTCACTACGTTCTTTAGTAATAGAAGCAAACCCGATTGTCTTAGCCAAAATTTTTGTTTTAGCGATATTTAATAAATTAATTACCGGTTGAAGAGGTTCCCCAAAACGATCGATCAATTCTTCGGTAACCTCGTCAATACTTTCTAAATTAGTAATATTGGCAATTTTCTTATAAATTTCCACCTTCTGTTTATTATCGGTAACATAGGAAGTGGGAATATAAGCATCAACCGGCATCTCAATGATTGGATCGGGAAGTTCCGGAGCTATATCCCCTTTCTTCTCTCGAATTGCCTCGTCCAGTAAACGGCAATATAATTCAAACCCGACCGCCGCTACTTGCCCGTGTTGCTCCGGTCCAAGTAAATTTCCGGCCCCTCGGATTTCCAAATCCCGCATTGCAATTTTGAAACCCGAACCGAGATCGGTAAATTCCCGGATTGCGGTTAATCTTTTTTCAGCGGTTTCAGTTAGAATTTTATCCTTATGATAGCAAAAATAGGAATGCGCCAATCGGTTACTCCGTCCCACCCGGCCCCTTAACTGATATAATTGAGCCAAGCCAAACCGATCGGCGTTATAGACGATTAAGGTATTAACATTAGGTATATCGAGACCGGTTTCAATGATAGTGGTACAAACCAGAATATCCGATTGATAATCATAAAAATCCAACATCGCCCGTTCCAAATCATCTTCATCCATTTGCCCGTGGGCAATGGAAACCCGGGCTTTCGGTAAAAGATTTTGAAGGTGGACCGCCATTCGGTCAATAGTTTCCACCCGGTTATAAACAAAATAAACCTGACCCTGGCGGTCCAACTCCCGTTGAATGGCTTCCCGGATAACCTCCTCATTATATTCAAGTACGTGAGTCCGAATCGGGAAACGGCCCTGGGGAGGTGTTTCAATAATACTGATATCCCGAATCCCGGCCAGAGACATATGAAGAGTCCTTGGAATCGGGGTGGCGGTTAAGGTTAAAACATCAACATTTTTACGTAATTCTTTTAATTTTTCCTTGTGAGCCACTCCAAAGCGTTGTTCTTCATCCACGATCAACAAACCAAGATCCTTAAAATGAAGATCATTGGATAACAATCGGTGCGTACCGATTACCAAATCAACTTCACCGTCAAGTAGCCCGGAAATAGTATCCGCTTGTTCTTTCGATGACTGAAACCGGCTGATTACTCTGATATTAACCGGATACCCCGCAAATCGATCCCGAAAAGTCAAAAAATGCTGCTGAGCTAAAATAGTGGTCGGCACCAATACACCAATTTGTTTTCCGTCCATAATTGCCTTAAATGCCGCCCGCATTGCCACTTCCGTCTTACCATAACCAACATCGCCGCAAATCAACCGATCCATCGGCTTGGGAGCTTCCATATCCTTTTTGATTTCTATGATGGTCCGTAATTGATCAGGGGTTTCTTCAAAAAAGAAGGCTTCCTCAAATTCATGCTGCCATACGGTATCCCGTCCAAAAGCATGACCCGGGGCAACTTCCCGCTGGGCATACAAATCCAGTAATTGTTCGGCCATGTCCCGGATTGATTCCTTAACCCGGTTTTTAACTTTTTGCCAATCGGCTCCTCCCATTTTACTGAGTTTGGGTGAGGAATCTTCCATTCCGATATATTTTTGTAATAAATCTACTTGATCAGTGGGAACAAAAAGACGGTCTTCTCCAGCATATTCAATCTTAAGATAATCGCGGTGGCTTCCGGCAATTTCAAGTGTTTCCAGGCCCATAAACCGTCCGATGCCATGATTTATATGAACGACATAATCTCCAACTTTTAAATCCGAAAAAGAACTGATTTTAATGCCCTCTTGTTGAAACCGGGCTTGATATCTTTTCTTTTGACGTCCATAAATTTCCGATTCAGTAAGCACTAATACTTTACCGGGGATCCATTCAAAACCTGACTCCAAATCCAGCGTTTCGATCCGGACCGTGCCTGGGACCAATTCCGGTTCAATGCCCTCCCCGACAATAATTGATGCAATCCCCTCTTCCCGCAATACTTCTTTAAGCCTGCGAGCCTTATCTTTAATGGAAACCGCCAATATAAGAACTTCATTGCCTTTTAACCAGTTACTTAACTCCCGGGCTAACGAATCAATTCTATTATTAAAGGTGGGTGCGCTTTTAAAAGGAAGCGTTAATACATGACGCGGATTGTACCCTTTCGGTGTTTTAGTCAGCAAAGATAGTGACCATGGTTTTCGTGACCAGATTATTGTCTCCAAATCACTTAAAGGAAAGAAAATATCTTGTTCCCGGGGAAGGATAACGCCTTTTTCTAAAAATCCGGCAAAAATATTGGCATGTTCTTCTTCAAGATTACGATAAAAATCCCGGCCGCGAACCGGTTCATCCAGAATTATCCTGGCATCCGGCCAGTAATCAAGCAATGAAACCAAGTTAGTTTCAATCCATGGTAAAAACTGATCCGCCCCTAATACTTGGAGTCCCTGGGAAAGGCGTTCCAAAGCCTCGGTAATTTTACTTTTCAAGGCCTCAGCTTCATCAATCTTGCCAAATTCCTCAAGTTTAGCCGCCTGCCTGTTTAAATCACCGATAATAGAACTTTGAAAACGTTCAAACTTCTCGTGAAGCCATAATCCTTCCCGCGCTGGAAGAATTAGTATTTCCGCTATGGAATTCATTGAAATTTGATTCTCAACATTAAAGATCCGGATTGAATCAATTTCATCGCCAAAAAATTCAATCCGTACCGGATTTGGTTGATCTAACGGAAAAACATCAACTAAGTCGCCCCTTTGACTGAATTGTCCAATGGATTGGACCATATCCACTCTTTGATAACCCATTTTGATTAACTTTATAAGAAGGCTATCGCGCGAGATTACTTGATTAAGTTTAAGAAATAAAGTAAACTCCAAAAATTTGTCCCGGGGAATTATGCGCCTTTGTAAGGCCTCCCAAGATGTAACAATTATAAAACCATCCGGTTTTAATATCTTACCTAAAGTTGCAACCCGTAGAGCGGTAACTTCCGGTTCAAAAGCTTCTTCATGAGGCAGAAGTTCATTGGCGGGAAAATAGCTAACCCGCTCCGCGCCAAGTAAACCTTCAAGATCTAATGAAATACGATAGGCTTGATTGTTACTATGGCTAATAATTATAGTTTTATCTAAGTCTTCCGTTAAACCTGCAATAATTACTGTTTTTTGACTTCCGCTAACTCCGGTTAATAAATCCGGTTCGCCTTGATTAAAATGTGCTTTGACCTTTTTAAAATCCGGATGGCGAGTGATTTCGGCAATTAACTTATTCATGATGCCCCCCGATGCCGCTTTTCCTTAACAATATGATAAATTCAGAAACACTTCGAGGCTCACATTGTGAGCCTATCTTTCAGCTTATTATTATAATATTCGAATACCGGATTATCCAATGAATCAAAAAAATTTCTCGATAAAAAAATTATAAAAATAAGCCGAAAGGAATTCATTACAATCGGCACATATTTAGAATAGCCCGGATTTAATAATTTATTCTTTATTTCTCTCTCGGACACCCCGGATTTTTAACTTCAACCAACCCGTTAAAATGATTCATTGCATATTCCGGACTATGAGTGACATAGCTAATACCCGCCTCCGCCCCGGTTTCGATTATCTGATGAACAAATGTTTCTTCTTCCTTTAAAAAAGGAGATAGAACATAATCCACCACTCGTTCTTCGACCGGTTTGCCGATTCCAATACGGAGCCGCGGAATTTGCTTGGTTTTTAGTATATCAAGGATCGAAGTTAATCCCCGATGTCCTCCGGAGCTTCCTGAAAGTTTAATCCTGATAGTACCTAACGGCAGGTCAAGATCATCATAAATAACAAGTAATTGATCCGGGTTTAATTTAAAAAAAGAAACCAATGAGAATATTGACTGTCCGCTCAGGTTCATAAACGTTTGCGGTTTAGCCAGTAAAATATCTTTCCCGGAAATCCTTCCCTGGCCGTATATACAACAAAATTCATGTCGATCAATATTGATCCCGCATTTTTGGGCAATTTGATCAATCACCAAAAACCCGGCGTTATGCCGGGTCAGTTGGTATTTGAATCCCGGATTTCCCAAACCCACCAATAAATTAACAAAAGCCAATGTTTTATTC
>JBJKPO010000522.1:0-3557 GCA_046706235.1 Bacillota bacterium
GCCCCAATCATGGCTGATACCGCCACTGATTTACTCATCTATAACCCTTCTTACTATTACCTGGCCCATTTCAGCAAATACATCCGGCCGGGTGCAAGCCGGATTGAAACAGTTTCCAATACCCGGGATCTTGAAGTGACGGCTTTTAAAAACCCCGACGGTAAAATTGCGCTGGTTATCATGAACCGTAACGAAGAGGCAATTGATTTCCAGGTTAATTTTTTGGATGAAACCGGGGTATTGAAGTCGGCGAGCCCGGGTCATGCGATTATAACAATGGTGCTGGAACTAAAATAATATTCATTTCGGATTACGAAGGAGTGGCGGATAATGTTGTTTAAAAAATTAAGCACGAAATGGGCGGAACAAATCTGCGGAACGGCTGGTGAAACGGATGCTTATAAAACCGCCATGGTAAGATATGTTTTTGAAAGTATATTATCGTTTTGTTTGTCCGTGACCGTTTTATTAATCGTCGCCTGGTTGCTTGGAATTGTAAAACAAGCGTTATTAATCGGTCTGGCTGGGGCGGTGCTCAAAAGTTTCACCGGGGGTTTGCATATGAGTACTCCGTTACGTTGCGCCGTGGGAGGAGCCGTAATCTTGGCGGGTATCGGTTACTTATCAATTGCGCTTCCCATCACCGCCATCCCCACGGTTATCGTCGTGATTATTTTAGGCGCCGCGAATGTAATCGTCTGGTTGAAAGCGCCACGAGAGTCCAAAGGCAAGCCGTTATCCGCCAATCAGAAAGTAGTGTTGGGAATACTCTCCAAAATAATCATGTTGCCGGTTTCGATCGCTTGCCTGTTATGGCCTGGAGTTTGGGGGATCAATGAGTTATTTTACGGTACGATCTTTCAAGTCTTGAATCTACTTGCTGCAACTGCCCTAGTAATGGATAAAATCGATTATGTTTTCGGGAAGATTGAAAGAAAACCGGTATTTTAAAACGCATTGAAAGGAAATTAACAATGCCGGACCAAGCCCGTATTGATTCCAAACTGTCCGAAACCATGGAACAGCTTCAAAACTTCATGTCCATCGGCATTGCCCTTTCCGCCGAGCGGGACCGGAATAAACTACTGGAGACTATTCTCGCGGAGGCCCGCCGGATCAGTAACGCTGATGCCGGAACATTGTATATGATTGAGGGACAACATTTAAAAATCAAGATTATTCAAAATGAAAAACTCAAGATTTGTTCAGGCGGTAAAGGGGAAGCGATTAACTTACCCCCGGTACCTCTTAAACCGGAATATGTATCCGGTTACGTCGCATTAACGGGCGAATCGGTCAATATCCCCGATATCGGCGCTCCCGGGCAATTTAATTTTTCCGGTCCCCGGGAGTATGATAAGATGACTGGGTATCATACCGTATCGATGCTGGTTATCCCATTAAAAAACTATTTCGGTGAAGTATTAGGCGTATTGCAATTGATTAATGCCCTGGATAAATCATTGCTACAAGTGACCCCGTTCGATCCCATGTATCAGACCGTAATTGAGGCGTTGTCTTCGCTTGCCGCCATTGCTTTGACCAATATGAAATTAATGAAGGAGATCGAAGACCTGTTCGAATCGTTTGTACAGGTTATGGTTGCTGCAATTGAATCCCGAACGCCGTTTAACGCCACACATACCGAAAAAGTTTTTCAACTGGCTTATTTAATGGCCGGGGAAATTAATAACGCAACCACCGGAGCTTTTGCCGGCGTGAATATCGACGGCGATCATTTCCGGCAATTAACCATGGCCGCCTGGCTGCATGATATCGGAAAAATTGCCACTCCACTTGAGATTATAAATAAAGCCACCAGACTGGGAGACCGTTTTCCGGTAATTTTAAGGTGTTTCGATTATGCTTTGGAGCAGTTGAAATGCGATTCCTTGGAACGGCAACTGGAGTTATGGAAAACGGGTAAAAACGAAGCGGCTTTACAAGAAAAGGAATCATTTTTACATCAAAAGAAAATATTGGAACAAGGGAAAAAATTGGTGATTCGAGTGAACGATCCATCGTTCGTAATTGATCAGGAGATAATGAGTCAACTTAAAACGATGGCGGCGATGGTTTATCGAGATATTGACGGTAATTTGCTACCGTTGATTACTCCCGAGGAATTAACCTGTCTTTTGATTACCAGGGGAACTTTAACCGACGACGAACGTAAAATTATGGAAGAACATGTTTTAGTTACGGAGAAAATGCTTTCCAAGATGTTGTTTACCGGGAAACTGGCGCCGGTTCCTCAATTGGCGTGCATGCATCACGAGTATCTTAATGGAGAAGGTTATCCGTATCATTTAGAAAGCGCTCAAATTCCTTTAGAAGCAAGAATCTTAGCGATTGCGGATATTTTTGACGCGCTTACCGCCGGAGATCGCCCTTACCGAAAGGCGATGCTTCTACAGGAAGCTTTGCGGGTGATGACCGGGATGGCAAAAGAGGGTAAATTGGATCAAGAACTGGTGGAGTTGTTTATCAATCGCCGGATTTGGGAAAAAGCGACCTCTTTACCTCATATCACAAGGAATTAATCAACCGGCTTGATATAATCGAAAAGGGAACTGGAAAAAAAGTGTTATGTTTACATTAAGGATATTACGTAATAAATAGGTGATATTGACAATAATAGTAGATTATAATATAATAAATAAAATAAAAACGTTTACACGGGAGTCGAAATGGCCATTACTATAAAAGATGTGGCAAAAAAGGCTGGAGTTTCCATAGCTACTGTTTCCAGAGTATTAAACAATAAAGACCGGGTTAAGGATGAAACCCGGGATAAGATTTTAGCGGTTGTTGAGGAGATGAACTATGTTACTAATTTTTCCGCCAAAACATTGCGTCAGAATAAATCGAATGTAATCGGAGTCATTGTTCAAGGAGTTTCCATTCCGTTTTATGCTGAAATCGTGAAAGGAATTGAAAGTAAGGCCAGCGAGTATGATTTTAGGCTGATTGTTTGCGATTCGGAAAATAGTGTCGAAAAAGAAAAGGATTTTGTCAAGTTTTTATACGATCGTAGCGTTGACGGCATGATTTTAATTGTTCCGCAAATGTCCGACGAGGATATGTATAAAATTCATATGGATAAATATCCGATCGTGGTCTTTGGGAACAACATGCAGGAATATAATATTCCTTCAATCACCGTTGATAATAAATTAGGCGCTTATCTGGCGGTCCGGCATTTATACTCGCACGGATTCAACCGAATCGCATTTATCGGCAGCACCATAGTAGAGCATAACCTTGATCGCCGCGAAAGGCTGGAGGGATATAAAAACGCTTTAAAGGAATGCCAGTTGGAGTTGCGGCCCGAATATATCGGAAACGGATTATACTATGAGGAAACCGCAAGCGGTGCTTTTATTAAACTAATGAAACTTTCCAATCCGCCGGATGCGATTTTTTGCGGAAATGATGAAATGGCTTTGGGAGTAATGAAAACCGCGAAAAAAATGGGGATCAAAATACCCGAACAAATCGGTTTGGTAGGATTCGACAATATCCGGATTTGCCAATATACCAGCCCGGCGTTAACC
>JBJKPO010000523.1:0-5271 GCA_046706235.1 Bacillota bacterium
GTCCCAATAAGCGATCCCCCAAACGGAGGATCGATTGCTCCGGATATCTGACGGCGAGGGAGCGCAGTATCAGGAGGCCGGCGCCGGTAATTACCAAACCAAGGATGATTACCAGATAAGCGTTGGAATCCATTTTGGGATCGACCATGAACGGGTCGAAGCTGAACCCGAAAGTTAACAGGGATAATAAGAAAATGGGAAGAAACAGCTTGACGGTCAATTGTTTTTTCATGGCTACTCCTGATTGGGATATTTTTTCCCACGTTTAGACTGTTGCGGCTTCACGCTTTGAGGCCGTTTCAAGTTCAGCCAAATAGGCGCCCGGATTAATGAATCGAGGGCGCCGCTGGACTGCCACGGGCCCCAGGGCGTCAAATAGGGCGTACCGAAAGAGGTGAGTCCGGCCAGATGGGCCAGGATGAATACCAATCCCAGGAAAAAGCCGTACAAACCCAAAATTGACGAGGTGAAAATTATAATATACTTTAAAATCCGCCAGGTCAGTCCCACCGAATAGTTGGGGCTGGAAAAAGAGGCAATGGCCGAAACGCCGACGATAATCGCGGTGGGATTGGAGATATAACCCGTCTGGATCAGGGCAAATCCGATGATGATGCCCACCGCCGCCCCCAGGGTTTGATTGGTGCCCCGGGGCAACCGCAACCCCGCCTCCCGGAGGAGTTCCGTAAAAATTTCCGCAATCATGACTTCCAGGTATAAGGGAAAGGTCACCCCCACCCGGAACCCGGCAATGGTCAAGGCCAGGCCGATCGGCAGAAGCTGGGGGCTGGAACCGACTAGGGCGATATAAAACCCGGATAACCCAACCGCCAGGAAATTACCGATAAAACGGACGATCCGCACCAGACTGCCCCCCCAGAAATCAAAGTAATAATCATCCGGCGTTTGATAAAAATCGTTTAAGGCGACCGGGACGATTATTACTTGCGGGCTCTGGTCGACCAGGATTGCCACCCGGCCTTCCAAAAGCGAACCGGTGACTTTATCGGGCCGTTCCGAAGTCATGGCTAACGGCAGCGTGGAAAGCTTATTATCTTTGATAAATTCCTCCAGGTAGCCGGCCGCTAACACACCGTCGATATCGATTTTAGCCAGCCTTTTTTTTACCTCGGCCACCAGACCGGGATTGGCGACATCTTCCAGATAGACAATGGCAATCCGGGTTTGGGTCCGCCGCCCGATGATGGTTTCATCCGCTTTGAGATTGGGATCGGGAAGCCTTCTGCGGATCAAGCCCAGACTGTCATAAATATCTTCGGTAAAACCATCCCGGGGGCCCCGGATCGCCAGTTCGTTGGCGGGTTCGACGGGAAGCCTTTTGGTTATGGAAGTTGTCAATACCACGAACGGTTCCCGATCCGGCAAAAAAATGAGAGTGGCGCCGCGATATAAAAAAGATTCCGGGGGAGTATCCGAAACGGTGGCCGGAATCTTGCCGGCGGCGCCAAAAGTATCTTGCGTCAGAAAGTCAAGATTGTTTTGGGTTAAAATATTGATTACCGGAGCTGGGTCCGCCAGCCCCCGCAAAAAAGCAATTTGAACCGGAGCATTGTCTTTTGATTCAATGGCGCGGAAGTCCAGGTCGAGAGGATCGGTAAGTATTTTTTTTAATTCCTGTACGGCGGATTTAGGATCGTTACTCATAATACTAGTATTTTTAAATTAATAATAAATATACTAGATTCATTAAAAGCGTTGTGTGCCGCTTTAGTTAGGCTTTTCACAACGCTTTTAGTTGATTCAAATAAGATAGTATTTATACCACGAAATAAACGAAAGGTATGAAAAAAAGAACTTAAATGGGGACCTTGTTTTTATTTAACCGCATCCGGTTCTTAACCACCTGACAAATTCGCCGATTCCGGTATCCAATTCCATAGCCGGCCGGTAACCAACAATTTTCTTTGCTTTATCGATATTGGCGTAAGTTTGCGGCACATCGCCCGGTTGTCCCGGATGAAAGGTTATTTTAGCCTTAATCGCCAAGGCGGTCTCCAGGGATTTGATCAAGTTCATCAATGATACGGTCCGGCTATTGCCCAGGTTGATCACTTCATAGTCCGTTTGATCGTAATCAACCGCAGCGCGTACCCCCCGGATAATATCCGCGATATAAGTGTAATCACGCCGGGTTGTTCCATCGCCGTAAACCGGAATCGCTTCGCCTTGCAACATTAAGCGGGCAAATTTATGAATCGCCAGATCAGGCCGCTGCCGGGGTCCATAGACAGTAAAAAAACGCAAGGCGATGAAACGGATCCCATATAAATGGCTGTAAACATGCCCCATCATTTCTCCGGCTACTTTAGTGGCGGCATAAGGGCTGATCGGGTTTAATACAGACTCGTCTTCCCGCCAAGGAACATGGGGGTTAACCCCATAGACGCTGGAAGACGAAGCGAAGATAAACTGCCGGGTTCCCCATTCTTTGGCCATTTCCAGCAAATTTTGAGTCCCACTGACATTGACCGACTGGTAACCCATGGGATCTAAAATCGATGGCCGAACGCCCGCCTTGGCGGCCAGATGAATAATCACATCATAACCGCCTTCCAAATTCTCTTTTAAAAAAGCAAAATCGGTGATATCGCCTTTGACTAAAGAATAGTGGGTAAAGTCCTTATGATGGAGAATGTTTTGTTCTTTCAACGCTAAATCATAGAACGGGTCAAAGTTATCAATTACCGTAACCCGCCACTTTTCGGTTAAAAGCCGATCCACCAAATGGCTCCCGATAAAACCCGCTCCCCCTGTTATTAACGGATGGTTCATCCCGGCCCACCCCCTTATAAATAAAACCGATCCCGGTAAGTTCCCCGTGGTTTAAAAAGTTCCGTCCGTCTAACAAAAACGGAAACCGCATTGCTTCTTTCAACCGATGGAAGTCCAGCCGGCTATATAACTCCCATTCCGTGGCCAGGACGATTCCGTCACATCCCTTGGCCATTTGATAAGGGTCGTCGTAGAATTCCACCGCCTCGTCTTTCAAAACTTGCCGGGCGTTGGCCAGGGCGACCGGGTCGTGGGCTCGAATACCGGCTCCACATTCAATTAACATTTTAATGATTTCGATGGCCGGAGCTTCACGGATATCATCGGTTCCCGGTTTGAAAGCCAATCCCAGGATACCAATAGTTCGGCCCCGGATGATTTTCAGCTCGGATTGTAACTTTTCAATGATTAACTGGCGTTGCCGTATATTTACGGCCCGGGAAGCTTCAATAATCGGCATGGGATAATTGTATTCCGTTCCTAAAGCGATCAAAGCGCTCGTGTCCTTGGGAAAACAACTGCCCCCCCAACCAATTCCCGCTTGGAGAAAACGGGCTCCGATCCGGGGATCGAGCCCCATCCCCCGGGATATTTCAACCACATCAGCGCCCACCTTCTCGCAGAGTCCCCCGATTTCGTTAATAAAGCTTATTTTTAAAGCGAGGAAGGCATTGGCGGCATATTTGATCATTTCGGCGCTGGTGGTATTGGTGGTGACCAAAGAGGGTAATGGATAATTCCGAGGCCTTGGCAAAAAAGACGGCGGGGTAAACGTTTGCTCTAAAATCGGACGGTATAACCGGTGTAAAACCTCTATTGCTTCGGTCTCGTTGGATCCAACCACAATTCGATCGGGATAGAGCATATCCGTTAAAGCCATGCCCTCCCGGAGAAATTCAGGATTAGAGGCAAAACTGATATTGCTGTTAATATGATGGTTTTCCAAAATCCGGTTGACGACCCCGGATACCCGGTAATTGGTTCCAATCGGGACTGTTGATTTTACCACCAGGGTATAGGTTTGATCATGGAGATTTAAGGCGACTTCTCCGGCTGCATCTTCCACATACTGGATATTCGCCTTTCCGGTTTCTTTAGGCGGGGTGCCTACCGCAATGATGACGATATCAATTGGAGAAGTAACAGTCTTGACACTATCCGTAAAGGTTAATCTTGGTCGTACTTCGTGCATCAACTGTTCCAGATGTTTTTCATGGATCGGGGATTTTCCTTCCTGTAAAAGCTTCAGTTTCGCAAGATCTTTTTCGACTCCGACGACATTGTAACCAAGATAAGCCAAGGTAACTCCTGTCGTCAATCCCACGTAACCACAACCAATGATCATGAGATTCATGGCCACACCCCCTAAAAAACTTTTTAATCCACGACCACGTGATTTTTAAATTCCTGGCGAAATTGCCGCCATCGTGATTCATTCCACGTCAGATCGTCTTCCAAACACTGGGTTGCTTTATAACCCATACTTAATACATGATGAACATTATCATGCACAAACAGGCCTTGCCGTCCCAGAGTGACCAAACCCTTCAATTCACCCAGATATTGATCGAGTATCCGGAACTTGGATTCATAATTCAAATCGTAAATGGGATAAACGGCCGGTCTTTTTATTACAAAGACATCCAGGATAGGCATGGTTATCTTCAGACCGCATTCATTCAAATCCGAGAGTATCCGATTGGTTAGTTCCTCATGATTTAAAGCCGAAATTCGGTCGTTATCCGAGTAAGGGATTTCACAACAGATCCCGGTGATATCCCGGGGTTCTTTGCCGTTATAAAAATTTTTCGGTTCGGAGATTCGGGAGAAAAGGTATTTTTGTTCAGGAAAGTAATGCGCGTCATATGGAGTAAACTGGCCGGTTTTCAAAATCAAGTAATGAAACAACATCCCCCGGTATGTAAGTCCGGCCGCGGCGGTCCGGATATTTTGGGGGACTGTTGGAGCCAGCATTTCCGTTAAATTAGTGATGGGAATCGTGGAAAAAACCCGGTCAAACCGGAACTCTGTATTCGCTTTATCCCCAATTCGCTTGACTTCAATTTTGAGGTAATTTGGGTTAGCACCGTCGATTTTTTTGACTTCGGTATCCACTAACATCCGACCGCCTGATTTTGAAATAGCGGCGGCGTATTCCAAAAAGATCTGTCCGAAACCATTGCGTGGATAGTAAAAATACGCTCCACCGTCATTATTTCCCCGAAAAACGGCGCCCAAGGCTTTTTTGACGATTTTAAAGACACTGTTGGATGAAATTCGTTTAAATGCCTGTTCGGAGGCGATTTCTTCCGGATGTAGCCCCCACAGTTTTTCAGCGTAAGGGAAATAAAATTGATTACAAATGGTTTCTCCCAATCCGGTCAACAAAACATCCCGAAAGGAATCAGCACCGCAATTTCTTTTTCGGAATGGTTTTTTTAAGGTATCTTTGATAACTCATCCGAAAAAGCCAATCGG
>JBJKPO010000524.1:0-5432 GCA_046706235.1 Bacillota bacterium
GTCTATTACTAAACCGTTTTGGACTTCCCGGCGACATTTATCCTGCCGGCGCCGCTTTTTTCCTGGCAAGTATGAGTCATGCCGGAAAACATAACCGGTTTGAAATAAGCGCCGTTTTATTAGGTAGTTTAATTGGAGTTTTTAGCGTGGAGGGGGTTGAGAAGACTGTTAAATTCGGGACAATTGCCTTATTGACTTACATCCTATTCCAATTAGTGAACCGTAAAAAACGGACAACTCCTCACCGGAACTTGGTGATAATAACCTGGGGGATCTTGAAACTGTCCGTGACCGGGATTGGCAATCCCAGTATTGATATTTGGATTACAACCGGCATTGAATTAATCCTATGTTACCTGCTGACCCTGATTTTCGCCCAAGGCCTTCCGGTAATCGCTAACCCGGCCAAAACAGCATCCAAATACAATCTGATTGCTTTATGGTTGATAACGGTTTTAGCGCTCGGCGGAATTCGGGAATTGATTATTCACTCGATAAATATTGCAACTCTTAGTATTGCTTTAGTTATTATGATAATTTCATATATTGGGGGAGGAGGAATCGGTGCGGCTATGGGTATTTCAATTGCGTTAATCACGGGAATCCGGTCGACAGACATGATTACTTTGCTTGCATTGTATAGTTTATCCGGTTTTTTGGGGGGAGTTTTCCGGGATTTGGGGAAAATAGGTACGGTAATCGGGAGTACTATCGGGCTATTTCTGATATTGCTGGAGCAGCATTTTAATGCCGGAATGATTTGGAATTCCTTGCCATGGGGCGTCGGAATGGCTGCCTTTCTGATGGTACCTCAAAAATGTTTTTCACAGATATCAAACAGTGTATCAACTCCGGCGGAACACCCGCTAGTTTCCAAGGAGCAGGGAAAAATCCGGGAAATCATTTTTGAGAGGCTTATTAATTTAGCGGGAATTTTTAAGGAATTAGCCCGAAATTTTAATGAGGAAATAAAGGAACCGGCGGCGGGGAGGAGAATGGACCTTTATTCAATGTTGGATGAAGTTTGCGCTAAAAACTGCCAACATTGCAACGGTTACGAAACATGCTGGGGCGTTAATTTCTATGCCACTTACCGTGAAATATTCGATTTAATCGCCTATGCCGAACTGTATGGGGAGGTTCACGCCAAACATGTAAAAGGGCGACTGGCCAAGTCATGTTTTCAACAATTTAAATTATTGACAACCATTAATCAATTGTTTGAACGCTGCCAGACTGAATTTCATTGGGAAAGGAAATTAAACGAAAGTAAATTCGTTTTGGTGGATCAATTGCATGGAGTGTCGAATCTAATCGGCAACTTAGCCCAAGAAATCAACACCGATGTTTCGTTTAAATATGAAATGGAGGAAAAATTACATAACGGACTTCATCAAGTCGGTATTTCAGTCAAGGAGTTATCGGTTATTACTACCGGTAATGAGAACCTGGAAATCCGAGTCAAGCAACGCAACTGTAGCCAGAAACGTGAATGTGTTTATATCACGGGAGCCATGATTAGCAGATTGCTTGGCCAGGAATATACGGTATGGGAAAGGAATTGCCAATTGGAAAATGGCGATTGTTCCTATTGTTTGTTTCCTTCCCACAATTATGAAGTAAAAAACACGGTCTGCAAGGTTCCCAAAGACGGAAATCAGTTTTCAGGAGATAATCATTCTCTCTATAAATCAAAGGACGGACATTTTACGGCCATTTTGAGCGACGGGATGGGAAACGGACCAAAAGCGGCGTTTGAAAGTAATACAACGGTTTCGATTCTCAATAAATTATTGGAAATTGGAATTGATCAGGATTTTGCGGTCCGAATGGTAAATTCAATTTTATTATTGCATTCACCGGCGGAGTCGTTTGCCACGGTTGACCTGGTGCAGATTGACTTATATACCGGACAGGCCGAATTTATCAAAATTGGCGCGTCCACTACTTATATTAAACGGGGAAAGGATGTTTGGGCTATTAAGTCGACTTCACTGCCGGCCGGTATTTTAAACGCGGTGGATATCGAAAGGACTACTCTTCAATTGCAGCCGGACGATTTGATTATTATGGCCACCGATGGGGTGGTTGATAGCAAACAACCGGTGCCCGGCAAGGAAGAATGGTTAATTCGAGCTTTAAAACAAGTGGAAGTGGTCGGCCCGGAAGCATTAGGCGAATATTTACTAAGTCTCGCCAAAATAAATCAAGACGGCGTCCCCCAAGATGACATGACGGTTATCGTTCTTCAAGTTCAAGAAAAAAAGATCGGTTAAGTTTAAACACAGATAAAATTTTCGGAACGATTTACAGCATTATTTATTAAACCATCAAAATATCTCTACAACGGTTTAACCAGGAAGAATTATTTTCCGGTGTTAAACTTTTTTTTATTGGTTTATTAAATATAAATCGCTTTGAGATGGGGAACCATAACTACTCTAAATCGTTAAATGATTAAAGAATTTTTATATATAAAAGGAATTTTATAATGATCGCCGAAAAATATTTTGAGGTGGCTTAATTGATCGAAAAAGTAAAGGAAACGATTCAAAAGTATCATTTGTTTTCAAAAGGCGAGCGGGTTATTGTCGGATTTTCCGGGGGAGTTGATTCGCTTTGCTTATTACATCTTTTAACTTATCTGGAAGATTATAATTTCGATCTTTGGGCTTTATATATAAACCATTGTTTGCGTCCTTCCGAAAACATAAAGGAAGAACAGTTGCTTCATGAAGTCGGGCGGCGTTTTAAAATCCATACCAAACAAATTATTTTAAATATTCCGCAACGTTTACAACAAAAGTCGCAGTCACTGCAATTATTAGCCCGCGAAGAACGTTACCGTATTTTTGCGGCATTTCGCAAGAAAATCGGGGCATCCAAGGTAGCCTTGGCTCATCACCGCGATGATCAAACCGAAACTATACTGTACCGGATTATTAGGGGCACCGGTCCGGATGGTTTAACCGGGATACCGGTCATTCGCGATGGTATTTTTGTAAGGCCGTTACTTGCTGTTTCAAGGGACGAAATTATCGCATACGCGGCTGAACACGGATTATCCTGGATTGAAGATTCATCCAATCAAAAACTGATTTACCGGCGAAACCGGATCCGGCGGCAGTTGATTCCGGAAATTGAGCAAAATTATAATCCGAAATTTAAAGACGCGTTATTGCGGCTTTCGGAGTTAGCGGCCGAACAGCGTAATTTCATGGAAATGCTGGTCGAGGAAAAAGCCCGGTTAATCATGGTTAAGGAACCGGAACGAACCGGATTTCAACTGGAACCTTTTTTACATTTCCATCCCTATTTTCAATATTGTTTTTTAAAAAAGATGTTGGCGAATATCGACCCCGGATACCGGTTGGAATCCACCCAACTACGACGGCTGCAGACAAAAATTGTCATGGAAAACCAACTCTTTAAGACTACTCAAATTCACCGGGGAATATTGGTATTTCAAATACAGGGAGTTATATTTTTTGAAAAGGATCCCCATTTTTTTAAAAAGAACTTATTCAAAATTACGGAACCTCCCTGTCCGGTTAATATCCCGGGAGAAACTTTTATTCCGGGGACCACTACCAGGTTAATTGCAAGACTGGAACCGGTTCCCGCCGATTGGAGCCTTGCAAGCCGGTTCGAAGCTTATTTAGACAGCGAAACACTCAAGTTACCCGTCATTGTAAGATATTGGCTGCCCGGAGATTCTTTCCGGCCGCTGGGGATCAAAGGGACTCAAAAGCTGCATGATTTTTTTATTGACCATAAAATAGCCCGGTCGCATCGAAATACGATTCCCCTGCTGGTGGATGCCCGGGGACGAATTGTCTGGATTATCGGTTACCGGATTAGTGAGGATTTTAAAGTGCGGGATTCGAATAATAAGTCTTGGCATATAATTATGATAGGAGATACCGACATTTTTAAAGTATAATTAGTATAAAACGTTTTGGGAAATAATTTAGTATTGTAGCTACGCAAGAATATGATATAATATTTATTATGGCAAAAATCGGCTTATTTTGCCGAAGGGAGGTTTATTCTTGTTCAAAGTCGTACGAGAAATCATTATCTATTTTGCGATTGCCATTTTAGCATTTGTAATATTTACCAAGCTGATGAACCCTCAGGATCCGGTTGAATCAATTAAATTCGATGATTTTGTTAAGCGGGTCGAAGCCGGTAAAATTATAAGCGCAACGATTAATAATAATGACGGCACCATCCAGGGCCAGCAGAAACCACATAACGGCAAAACTAAATATCATACCGATGGTCCGGCCAACCATCCTGAATTGTTTTATCAGCAAATGGTCCAAAAAGGTATCAAAATTTCATTTTCAAACACCAATAACGGTTGGTGGGCGATGATTTTACCGAATTTGGGTTTTTTAATACTATTTATTGTATTCTGGTTCTTCTTGTTAAATCAAATGCAAAACAGCGGCAACAAAGCTTTATCATTTGGGAAGAGCCGGGCCCGGCTTCATTCCGAGGACCCCACCAAAACGACCTTCGATGATGTTGCCGGGGAAGACGAGGCCAAGGAAGAACTGGTGGAGATAGTGGAATTTTTGCGCCAGCCGAGGCGTTTTACCGAACTTGGGGCCAGAATTCCCAAAGGAGTTCTTCTGGTCGGGGCGCCCGGGACCGGTAAGACCTTGCTGGCAAAAGCAGTTGCCGGAGAAGCCGGACTACCGTTTTTTAGCATCAGCGGTTCCGATTTTGTGGAAATGTTTGGTGGCGTCGGGGCTTCAAGGGTGAGAGACCTTTTCGAACAGGCCAAGAAGAATGCCCCTTGTATTGTATTTGTAGATGAAATCGATGCCGTGGGCCGTCAGCGCGGTGCCGGCCTCGGCGGTGGCCATGATGAGCGGGAACAAACCTTAAACCAATTATTGGTTGAAATGGATGGTTTTGAGCCGAACTCGGGTATTATTATTCTGGCCGCCACCAACCGGCCTGATGTATTGGATCCGGCCTTATTAAGGCCGGGAAGGTTTGACCGTCAAGTAACTCTTGATATTCCCGACATTAAAGGCCGCGAGGATATCTTTAAAGTTCATGCCAAAGGTAAACCTTTTGCCCAGGAAGTGGATTTAAAGGTATTGGCCCGTCAGACACCGATGTTTACAGGGGCGGATCTTGCCAATGTTTTAAATGAAGCGGCGTTACTGGCCGCACGTCGCAATAAAAAGAAAATTTCAATGCTTGAATGCGAGGAAGCTATCGAACGTGTAATCGCGGGACCGGAGAAAAAAAGCCGGATCATGAGCGCCAAGGAAAAGGAATTAACCGCCTATCACGAAGCGGGTCATGCGTTAGTCGGACATTTTTTACCGACGGTCGATCCGATTCATAAAATTTCGATTATTCCCCGGGGCCAGGCGGGCGGGTATACTTTAGCTTTACCGCTTGAAGAT
>JBJKPO010000525.1:0-3364 GCA_046706235.1 Bacillota bacterium
GGAATACGGAGGATTTAGAAGCCGGAATTACAGAAACGCCGGCGGTCGTAAAGGATATCGTGGCTGAAATCATCGCCGGTGAATTGCAAACCGGAACTTCCGATGCGGGAGCAAACGCTGTTAAACCGGAAACCGATACCGAAATTGACCCGGAATTTTTAAACGATTTTTTAGTGGAAACCAAAGAGCATATTGAAAATATTGAAATGGACGTGTTGGCATTGGAGACCGATCCTACCAACATGGAACTGATTCATGGTTTATTCCGGGGATTTCATACCATCAAGGGATTAGCCGGATTCGTCAACCAAAATGTGATCCGGGAAATTGCCCACCAGACCGAAACTAAGCTGGACGACTGCCGAAAAGAAAAGATCCAAGTCAATAAGGCGATTATCGATCTGATTCTGGCTTCTTCGGATTATATTAAAATGATCTGCGATAACCTGAATTTAAACCAGGATCAAGATTTTTTAAATTCCGTCGTCATTCAATTAGAGGCGCTTAAAAATAAGACGGTTTTAATATTTGACGATAGCCAGGAAAAAGGCGGCGAACATAAACCCGGATCCAAACCAAGCGCTAAAATAGGCGAGATCCTGATGAAGCAAGGACTTGACAAAGAAACTATTACTGATCTATTGAATAAGCAAGGAAATTATCCCGGATTGAAATTGGGCCAGGTGGCGGTCAAGGAAAAGAAAGCCGTAGCCCGTGATATTATTCAATCACTGCGCGCCCAGGAAAAAACGACCCGGAGTTCGGTTACCGAGGGCAGTTATGCCAGGGTAGCTACTTTAAAAGTGGATAATATGGTTGATTTAACCGGTGAATTGGTTATTCTTCAGTCCCAGATCGAGCAAGAAATCATGCAACGGCTTACCGCCAACGATATATTGGCCGCCAAATTATTGCGGGTCCAAAAGTTATCTAAGGATATTCAAAATATCTCGATGTCGCTCAGAATGGTTTCTTTAAAATCGACTTTTCAAAAAACTTACCGGATTGCCCGGGATACTATTAGCGAATTAGAAAAAAATGTAAGTTTGGAGATTCAGGGAGAAGAAACCGAAATCGATCGGGCTATTACTGATCAGTTATTGGATCCGTTGTTGCATTTAGTAAAGAATGCGATCTCACATGGAATTGAACCCGAACGGGAAAGGCTCGCCAAGGGAAAACCGGCCAAGGGCTTGGTAAAGATAAAGGCTTATAGTAAAAGGGGTAGTGTTTATATTGAGATATCCGATGACGGGCAAGGAATAAACCCGGAGAAAATTTACCGGAAAGCGGTTGAAAAGCAACTGCTCGACCCTTCGAAAACATATACGGAGGAAGAAATACTTAATGCAATTTTTCTGCCCGGGTTTTCCACTTCGGAAAAAGTTACTAATATATATGGCCGTGGAGTGGGCTTGGATGTGGTTAAAACCATAATCTCGAAAATCGGGGGCAAAGTGGAAATCGATAACCGGTTAGGGGAAGGATGCAATTTTATTCTTAAGATCCCGATTAATCTGGTGGCAATCAACGGTACGATAGTTGATATCGGGGGGACCCGGTATATAATTCCCACCCTGTATATTAAACAAATTGTAAAGCTGGAAACTGATCAATGGGTTAGTATTACCGGTAATAAAGTTATGATCCGGATTAGGGATGATGTTGTTCCGGTGATTCCGGTTAGCCGGGTTTTCGAATTACCTGATACGGAACCCATGGAATATTCCGGTTTGGCGGTTATTGTTGAGATGGATCAAAAACTCAAGGCGCTTCCGGTCCGCCAGGTAGTTGACCGGCGCGAGATTGTGGTAAAATCCTTGAGTAGTGAATTTCACCATTTGAATTATATAGTAGGAGCTTCCATCCTGGGAGACGGCGCCGTGTCATTGATTTTGGATATTGAAAACCTATTCAAAATAGAGGAAAGTAAGTGATGGAGGGAATCAAGTAATGGAGATCCTTGGGGGCAAATTTTTGACTTTTTTATTGGGACAAGAAATTTACGGGATCCCGATTGAAAAAGTCAAAGAGATCGTCGGAATGGTTGAAATTATCCCTAAATTTAAAATCGGGAGACATATTATAGGAGCTGTCGATTTGCGGGGTGAGAACGTTCCCATAGTTGATTTGCGGCTTAAATTCGGCATGGGAACCCTGAAGGATGTCGAACATATGTGTATCGTTGTCATTAAGACGACTGTTTCCGAAAATCAACAGTTAATCGGAATCATAGTGGACTCGGTTTCGGAAGTAATTACCATCGTCAACAAGGATATTGAGCCGCCGCCTGAATACGAATCCCGGAGCGAAGGTGATTTCCTGGCCGGATTAGGAAAATCAAAAAATAAAGTGGTTTTAATATTGAATAGCGACAAAATTTTAAACCAGGAAGAATTTTCGTATATTGAACAGGAACTAAAAAAACTGTAATATACCGAAAAATGAATGAAAAAAGAGGGGAATAAAAAATGTTGGAAAAGATGAATTTAAAGGCAAGGATGCTGGTTACCATTGTTTCGGTGGTGTTATTGGCGTTTTTGGCGACTGACATTTATATCTGGTTTTATATTAATAATACCACTAGAAGTGAGGCCATCGACAAAGCCAGGAAATTGGCAACCGGATATAGTACCATGATTGAGACGGAATTAAATAAGCCGATGATAACAGCGCGAACACTGGCGCGGTCCTTTGAAGGAATGAAACGGGCTCAGACTATGGACCGGTATACAATGAATATAATGTTAAAAAGGTTACTGGAAGATAATCCAAATTTTTTAGGAATTTGGACCTGTTGGGAACCTGATGCCCTGGATGGCAAAGATACCGTTTTTGCTAATAAGTCGGGATATGATGGTACCGGAAGATTTATACCTTACTGGAATAGAGGAAACGGTAAAATCAATTTAAAACCGTTAAAAAATTATACAACCTCGGGAAAGGGCGACTATTACCTGGTTCCTAAAACAACTAGAACCGAGACGGTTATTGATCCGCGCGTGGAGACAATTGCCGGTAAAGATATCCTACTTTCAAGTTTCGCGGTTCCGATAATATATAACCGGAAATTTTTAGGCACGGTAGGTGTCGATCTGAATCTGGACATCATCCAGAATATCATCAACAAAATAAGGCCGTTCAATACCGGTTATGCAAGCCTGATCGCTAATAACGGCTTATATGCGGCTGATTTCGATTCCACCATGCCGGGACGGAAACTCACCGATCCGGAGGCAGTCAAGGGATTCGAAAAGGCCATCGCCTCTGATTCAAGTTTGGTAATATTCGATAATTCCGATCGTGTTTCCAAAACTCGTGTATATCGGATTTTGGTTCCGATTCATATCGGTTCCAATAAAAC
>JBJKPO010000526.1:0-2059 GCA_046706235.1 Bacillota bacterium
TTTAAAGATAACTGGACTCCCAGCCCGTATGCCCAGACTGGTGTTTATATTTCCAACACCGCCACCGAAGGCCGGATTTATGCCATGTCGATCGAGCATCATGTCCGGAACGAAGTAATTTTACGAAATGTTTCCAACTGGAAGATTTACGATATTCAAATGGAGGAGGAGAGCGGCGAAAGCTGGCATGCTCTGCCCCTGCATATTGAAAATTGCCATAATATCCTTATTACCAATCTTTATTTATACCGTATTTCCAGGATTGAAAATCCGTTTCCTTACGGGGTAAGGATCAAGTCCTGCCACGATCTTGAATTCCGGGGAATGCATGTTTATAGCCCCTCGAAACTCTCATATGATAATACACTTTATGACCAAACTCAAGAAGTAGTGGTCCGATCCCGCGAAATTGCCAGGCTGAAAATTTCCGGGAACCCACCATCAAGGAAACCGGTGTTTGAGTTTTCCAAGTCTCCGGTTATTGCCCCGGGAGCTAAACTTGAAAAGGTTACCGGCGGTTTTGAATTTATCGACGGCGCAACCGTTGACGAAGACGGCAACGTATATTTCACCGAATTCCGTTGGCACAATATTTACCGGTGGTCTGAATGTAATCGCGATCTGACTCTGGTAAGTGATATTCCAATTTCACCGGTGGGACTTGCTTTTGACAAATCGAATAATCTGCTCATTGTTACCCGTAAAGGTTCGGTGTTTGCTTTGAAACCGCATGGCCAAGTGGAGGAATTACAAGTATTGAGTCCGGTACCGGCCGTCCGGCGCGAGGGTATGACAGCCATCCTTCCCGGGCATTGCTGGCGTGATCGCCATGATTTTCTTAAAGTAGCCACCGAACGGAGCGAGGTCCATTATTTATCGCCGGATGGGACTACGTTTATTCCGCAATGCGAAGACTTGAAACGGGCCGTTTCACTCAGGAAGGCGGTTCCAGGCCGGCCTTTTTATCTGGCGGATGAGTTCGGACAGAAAACTTTCGCTTTCCAGTGTAATTCCGACGGTTCGCTTAGCGATCCGCGGTTGTTTGCGGAGGAAGGCGAGCTGGATGCGGCGGTGGATGAAGCAGGCAATGTTTATGTCGCCGCCGGGTATATTTTTGTCTATGATAAAACGGGGAAGCGGATTGATATAATCAATGTTCCGGAACGGCCCGCCTGCCTGGTCTTCGGGGGAGAAGATCGAAAGACCCTTTATATCACGGCGCGCTCTTCGTTGTATAAGATAAAAATTCGGTATAGCGGGTTAAAGTTTTGAGTAAGAATCAGTCGCGAGTTAAGAGTCGATTAAGTCACGAGGAAACCCTAATATCCAGGTAATTTTTGGGATGAATAAATAACAAATAGTATTTTATTATTTAATGACTCGCGGCTTGTAACTCGAAACTCGCGACTGTTTTTACTTCCCCGCTTTTTTCAGTACTTCGGTAAATCCGTCAATATCCGCTTTGATCTCGGTTTGCTGGGTATATACCCGATAGCTGCCGTTTTCAAACACCACCGGCTGGTCGAACTCCATGATCGGGGGCCATTTGATAAGTGTAGCGGAACTTTCGGTTTTTATATGATAAGTTACGCAGATCTCATATTTATTATCCCCCAGGGTTACATCCTTTTCGGTCTTTATTTCCTTGTATTCGTATTTGTCGATCTTAATCACTTTAGACCGTAAATCCACCCATTTTCCATAATCGGCCCTGGAAAACCTCTGGCGGTCATACTCGGAAATCGAGTCATACACTTCATCCGGTTTATCATTTTGTAAACCGGATATAAATTTGACCAGCACCGCATCCGGGGTACTCATGCCGGGTTTATCAAATACCTGGACTTGCTTGTTTTTAATTAAAAAATATCCGCCAAGGATTAACGCGATGACAATTAAGATAATAATCCCATAGAATGTCTTTTTCATCATGAAAACCTCCAAAATCTTCAAAATGGTAATCGCGTCGTGTTTATGGGTATTTATTTCGCTATTTATTTAGTTTTTCCTTTACCGATTGATAGGCAGAGCGTCGATGCTTTAAATCGGGCTAATTATT
>JBJKPO010000527.1:0-3412 GCA_046706235.1 Bacillota bacterium
TCGTGACTCGTGACTCGATGAAACGGATTAGGCACAAACTTCTCCACGGTAAGCTCGGGACGATTCAAGTAGCCGCGGGCGATACCTAAACCGCCGATTAGGATTTCCCCGGGAATACCGATAGCTACCGGTTCAAGTTTGGCATCGAGGATGTAGACTTGGGTATTAGCTATCGGCGTACCGATGGTAATTTTACCGGCTTTAACTTCCGTCATCGTGGACCAAATAGTGGTTTCGGTGGGGCCATACATATTCCAGACCGATTTCGCCCTAAAAACCAACTCGCTTGCCAGTTCCGCGGTTAAAGCTTCACCGCCGCATAAAATGGTCAGGGCATTGTCTCCCTGCCAGCCGCTATTAATTAAAAGGTGCCAGGTTGCCGGAGTAGCCTGCATAATCGTCGTCTTTGTATTGATTAACGCTTCGTGCAGACGAAAACCGTCTGTTACAATATCTTGCGATACTATTACAACCTTGGCCCCCGACAGGATTGGTAAGTATAGTTCCAGACCCGCTATATCAAAACAAAAGGTGGTAACAGAGAGCAATGTATCGGTATTTTTGAGCTGAAACTGTTTTTGCATGGCTTTTAAAAAATTAACCAATGCGCCATGAGGGATTTGCACGCCTTTAGGCTGACCGGTGGAACCGGATGTATAAATGATATAAGCGAGATTAGTTAACGCGATCTCATTTTCCGGATTGACATCGTTTAGGACAAGGAATTCACTGTTCTCGACATTTAAATAATAAACTTGTATATTTGAAGGAAATTGTTTGGTTTGATAATCCTGATCGGTGATTAAAATCGAAATTCCGCTATCAGCCAACATATAATTAATCCGTTCGGTGGGATACTGAGGGTCTAGAGGTATATAGGTGCTGCCGTTTTTAAGTATTCCTAATAAAGCAATGAGTATTTCCGCTTTCCGGTCCAGATAGACGCCGATGTGAGTTTCGGTACCCGCTCCCAAGTTTTTAAGTACGGCGGCCAACCGGTTGGCATGCGCATTAAGCTCTCCATAGCTATATATTTTTTGTTCTCCGGAGATATCATAAAAACTTACGGCATTATTATCAGGTGTCATCCGGACTTGTTTTTCGAACAGCCGGGTAAGGGGGAGAAAATCATCCCAGTGGACTTCGGTTGCGTTCCATTTGAAAAGCAAATTTCCCCTTTCCTCTGCAGCTATAAAAACGTAATCTTCGATTCGTTTAATGGGAGAACTGATAATTGCCTTGGTTAAAAGCTTAAAATGATTCAACATCCTTTTAATCGTCTCGGCATCAAACAAATCGGTATTATATTCCATATAAGTGAGCAAACAGCCGTTTTCTTCTTTGACATATAATGTTAATTCAAACTTGGAGGTTCGGCTGTCGAAACTTAACGGAGAAAATTTCAAATTTTGCTGAACCACGGTTGGTTCAGTTTCTTGTTGCATAATAAACATTACTTGGAATATGGGGGTTCGGCTTAAATCCCGCGGTGGGTTTAATTCTTCCACCAGCTTTTCAAAAGGTAAATCCTGATTGTCATATGCCTCCGTAGTAATATGGCGGACGGATTGTAGAAAATCCAAAAATTTTGGGTTCTCTGATAAATCGAACCGCAGGGCGATAGTATTGGAAAAGAAACCGATAATCGGCTCCAGTTCTTCATATTGACGGTTGGCGATCATGGTACCGATGGCCATATCGTTTTGTCTGGAATATTTGTTAAGTAAGATCGAAAAGACAGACAGCAAAGTCATGAAAAGGGTTGATTTTTGTTCCTTACAAAAGTTTTTTATTTCACGGGTTAACTTGGCGTCGAAATAACTGCTTAATATTGTGCCGTGAGGTGTATGGATGGATGGACGGGTACGATCCGTCGGTAAATCTAAAAAAGGAACCCCACTAAGTTGTTTTTTCCAAAAATTTAATTGTTTTTGCATCCGTTCTTCGTTAAATAAGCTCTGTTGCCAAGCGGCAAAATCAACGTATTGAATGGGCATATCCTTTAAGAGGGGGGCGTTGTTCAGAAGCAAGGCATCATAGACGACAGCCAAGTCCCTTATAAAAATATCGATTGACCAACCGTCGGAAATGATGTGATGAAAGTTAATATAAAAAATATGCTCTTCGTTTTTTATTTTAAATAATTTCATTCTAAATAACGGGCCTTGATAAATGTCGAATGGCTGCTGCGCATCCTCCGTGGCTATTTTAACCGCTTTTTCTTCCGGTTTTATATCTTCTGGTTGCATTAAATCCTCAATTTGAATATCAACCGGCATGGATGCGTGGATGACTTGTACCGCCTCATTCGCATGAGCTTTAAAGGATGTCCTTAACGTTTCGTGCCTTTCGATTATTATCTTTAAGGATCGATCGAAGATTTTGTACTCCAGGGCGCCTTCGATTCTAAAACCGTATGGTATATTATACAAAGGGCTTCCCGGTTCATAATTATCCAAAAACCAGAGTCTTCTTTGGGCAAAAGAGAGAGGAAATTGATTTGAATCCCGATTTAGCCGCGGTATGGTAACCGGTGGTTTATTAAGTCCGGTTTCCGCATGTAATAACTTTTCAAAAAGTAATGCTTTTTGCTCCGGGGTAAGGTTTTTTAAATAATCCGAAGTGTTGTTGTTATTTTCCATGGTAAATGTGCTCCTGTATTTGTATTATTGATTCATCAGCTTCGCTAAAGTTTCCATGTCGGTGTTGTTTAGCTTTTCTTGAATAACGATTTCAGCAAGTTCCCTGATGGTTGGATGATCAAAAATATTCTTCAGAGACAAGCTAATCTGGAATAAGGACCGTACTCTCGCCGCCAGTTGGGTGGCCAAAAGCGAATGCCCTCCCAAGTCGAAAAAGTTATTATCGATACCCACGGTGGCGCGTTGCAGTAAATTACGCCAGATAGTAACCAGGGATTCTTCAACTGTATTACGTGGTGCAGTGTATTTTTCCTGGATGATGCGGGCTTCAGCATTATCCGGTTCCGGTAAAGCTTTTCGATCCAGCTTCCCATTGGCATTAATGGGTAATTTTTCGAGTAAAATATAGGCGCTTGGGATCATATATTCCGGTAAAAATTGATGTAAATGCTCTTTTAAATCTTGAAGCGGAAATTTTTCATTTTTTAAAACGGGGACATCGAATTTGGGTCTCGGCTGTCCGTCGCCTGATATACTTAAAGCAGGACTATTCTTTTGTCTGGCATAAAGATAGTATAATTCGCTATTGGTTAATAGTTTATCTTGTATAATCCGGATATCGTAACCCTTTTCGGTTAAGATCAAAGTAATCTCATCGAGATTTTTTTGGAGATCGATTTCTAATACGATTTGTTTGATTTTCCCCCAATCCTCAGCGGTAATTCCCCGTAAAATATCTAACTCGCTTTTCTCCACGTTAATCTTTAGAA